>DATGLK010000023.1 GCA_035294265.1 Candidatus Binataceae bacterium | reverse complement strand
AACGCCCGCCACAAGCGCATGGTTTGGAAATAGCGCTCGTAGCCACCAAAGATCTCGTCGCTACCTTCACCCGAGAGCGCGACGACCACCTCGCGTCGCGCCATTTGTGCCAGCAAGAAGGTGGGGATTTGGGAGTAATCGGCGAAGGGCTCATCGAACATTTCAGGCATTCGACCGACCAGCTCGACCACTTCGGGTCCTTGGAGCGAAAGCTCGAAATGCTCGCTGCCCAGCCGCCGCGCGACCTGGCGGGCGTATGTCGCCTCGTCGTAGGCGCGGTCGGCGAAACCGATGGTAAAGGTTTTGATCGGCCGGAGGCTTTGCGCCTGCATGATCGCCGCCAACAGCGAGGAGTCGACTCCGCCTGACAAAAAGACGCCCAGCGGAACGTCGGAGATCATGCGAGTACGCACCGACTCTTCGCACAGCGCCTGCAGCTTATCGATTGCCGCGGTTTCACCCTCCTGCCAGGGAGCGGCCAAGGCACGGGTGATACTGTCGGCGGCGGACCAGTAGTGTTTGAGTACCGCCCGGCCGCGGTCGCCGGCCGCGCCCGCGGGCAGCCGTAACAGGCTTCCCGGCTCGAGCTTATACACCCCTTGATAGATCGAATAGGGTTCGAGGATATAGCTGTGGCGCAGTAACAGGACCACTGCGGCCGGATCGATCGCGGGGCGAAAGCTGGGATGGGGCCGCATGGCCTTGAGCTCGGAGCCAAAGATAAAGGCGCCATGGCTCCAGGTGTAGTAAAGCGGTTTTTGGCCAAAGGGATCACGCGCCAGGGTCAGGGTATGCTCGACCCGATCCCACAGCGCCAACGCGAACATTCCCTCCAACCGCGATAGGGCATCCTCGATGCCCCAGTGCTCGAAGGCCGCCAGCAGCGTTTCGGTATCGGATTGACCGCGAAAGCGATAGCCCAAGCGGCTCAGCTCGGCGCATAAGGCCTGGTAGTTGTAAATTTCGCCGTTGAAGGTGATCACATAGCGGCCGTGTGCCGAGACCATGGGCTGGTTGCCGGCCGCAGAGAGGTCCAGGATCGCCAGCCGCGCGTTTCCCAGGCCGATTCCTTGCTCGCGATCACACCAAGTCTCCTGATGGTCGGGTCCGCGATGGCGAAGCGCGCGCGTCATCGTCATCAGTAGGGGAGGGCCCAGCGTGGCCCCGTCACCCAGTACTCCGACAATCCCGCACATCGCGTGGCCTACTGCTGCGCCGCCAGTGCGGATCGATGCGCTGCAGTTACCCTCATCGCGCGCTGCTGTTGTAGCGGGGCGGATTGCGCGCCATCAGCAGCATCGCGCCGTGGCCGTTAAGTTCGGTCGGGCCGCTGCGCAGCACCACTGAGTAATGCGCCAAGTCGGCGCGATGATGGAGGCGATAGGAGCGCGCGCCGACGACAACATAATCGGGCCAGTGCGCGAGCGGTGCGCCGATGACCGCTATTGGGCGCCGGCTGTAAAAGGCGATTTCGTAATTAAGCCCGTCCAGATAGGCCACCGAATGGTCGCCTACCAGCGCCATTGCGTGGTTGGTGAACGACCGCAGCGTCAAGCGCCCCGAGATCGCGGGCATGAAGACTAGATGGGAGAGCACGATAAGGCTGGTCAGCGCTACCACTGCCAGGGCGCTGGTCGCAAGCGGCGCGCGTCGCACGAACATGGCCACGCCACAGGCCAATGCGAGGGTGCACAGCAGGCCGCTTAGCCACGGCCATTGGGCACAGTGCGCCGCGACATCGGTGGCCAGGCCCGGCACCGCAATTGTAGTCCGGTTCAGCATTGCACCGGCCGCTGCCGGGTGCCAAGCGCAGAGCGCTAGAAGGAGGCCGGCGCCCAGTGCAAGGCCGCAAAAGACTGTGCCGAAAAGCACGGCCAGCACGCTGAAGCCACGCGCCGATCCCACTCCACGCGTGGTTCGCAGCACGAAGCCGGCGCTAAGAAGAGCCAAGGCCGGATAGATGGCCAGCAGATAAATGCCGCGCTTTTGATAGGCCAAGCTGTAGAAAAAGGTGAACCCCATGATCCATACCAGCAGGTAGCTCAGGCGGGCGGTGCGGCGCTGGCGGCGCAAATCGCCAATTACCCAGGGTAGCATCGCCGCCCATGGCAGCCAGCCTACCAGCAAAGACAGGAAGAGCCACATCACCGAATGATCGTGGCCGTCGCTGAGCGAAGGGCTGTAGAAGAAGGCGAAGAGATTCTCCGCCACCAGCTGGCGCATCACAAAGGCTCGCCCGCCCACGATCGCCGCTGCCAAGTACCAGCTCCCGGCCAGCGCGATCACTATTATGGCGCCACCCCACAGGTGATATCGCCGCCAAGTGAAGCGCCGGCTCTCTAATGCGCTCCAGGCGATCGCCACCGCCAGCGGCAAAACCAGCCCGACCGGCCCCTTGCTCAGGATCGCACCCGCGATCGCGAGGTACAGCAGCCACCAGCGACGGGTGCGGCCCTCGGCCATGAGCAGGAACTCGAACATGGCTAGGACCAGAAAGAAGGTCAAGGTCATATCGACGCGCGCGTTGGTGGCGCCCTGTATGAATTGCAGGCTGGTGCCCAGCATCAAGGCCGCCAGCAAGCCGACCGCAGGATCGAACAGCGCAGCGCCGTAGCCGTAACACAGCAACATCGTGCCAATGCCCAGTAACGCCGAGGGTAACCGCATCGTTAATTCGTCGACGTGGTCGCCGCGATCGATCGCTTGTACGCCCAGCCAGGCCAGCCAGCGCATCATGGGCGGCTTGTAGGGCATCTCGACCAGCGGTTGATTCGGCAGGATGAAGCCTTGGCCATTGACCAGGTCGATCACGGTGACGCCCTCGCGCGGCTCGCCCTTGGTATACATCGGATGGCCCAGGTTGATAAAAAACAATAATAGGCCGACCACCACGATCACCGCCGGCCCCAACCCCGGATATTTCCGGGAGGCAACCTTGGGGTGGGATTCGTGCCCTTGGGGCAGATTTTTGAGCGCCGCAGCGAGTTCAGGCATGCATCTGGCCTTTAAGCAGCATAAATCAGGCAGCAAAGCGGTCAAGCGCTAGCCGTAAAGGATTGACGCCGCAGCGTTAAGCGTAACACCCTAGTTGCTTAAACGGGGCGCAATGGCTAAGCCAGCACTCCCCAAAGCCGCTAGGATGGTGCGCGGATCGCCCCAATGGGGATAAACTTCCATGGCGGGGCGAGCTGACCAACGATTTGCAACCATTGTAAGTCGTGCGCGAGGAGGTCGAACTCCGAGCCCTCGATACGCACTTCAGAAAATCGATTCGGTTCAAGCTTATCAGCCGCGTTCCCCGAATCTCGCCTACCGCGGGTCGTGGGGAAGTGAGGAGCGGAGGCCCGCTTTTCCTTAACCCCGGATGCTCAGCGCGCAGCCCATGATTCAACGATAATCCAAGTCCGTCTCAGAGCGCGCGACCGCCCGCTCAGGGCGCAGACGCGGATGTGCTGCCGCAGCCGGGCGGCGGGTACCCGCGCGTCGCAAGTGACGGCCGGCCTGCACCGGCCTATCCCTCCCCTTCGCGCACCAGCCGGATCACAATCGCGCTTACCTCGATGATCGAGAGCCTAGCGCGCAATCCCAAAAATGGTTCCCGCCGCAGCCACCCTCGTGCAGTCATGCCACCAAGCCGACAGCAGCCTGATGCGTAGCGACCTCCAAGCGGATGTTGTTTACGTTCAACTTCCAGCCGTGATACACCGGTTGTGGTCGAAACCACAACGACACGCAGCTCGTGCAAACAGCGGAGGGCTCGCGATAGCGCGGTTTAACCACGCAGCCGCTTGTGGAAGCGATAAATATCAGCCCATGCGCGCGATCGACAAGATGCAATTTGGGAAAGGTGGTGTTGCGAAATTTGCAACGCCGCGCGATTTGCTCGACCTGCGCGCCTTCTGCCTGATTGCCGATACCGGATCGCTAACCGCGGCCGCGCGGATTATGGGTGAAACTACGGGTACGGTGAGTCGGCGGCTTAGCCGCTTGGAGCGAGAATTGGGTACGGCCTTGATTAGCCGCAGCCCGCGATTGGTCAAGCCCACTGAAAGTGGGACGAACTATCGGGCCGAGGTTCGGGCCGCGCTGGAGCGCCTGGATGCAGCTAGCGTCGCTGTGCAGCACTTGCGCGCTTCGTCTCGGGGCCGGCTGCGAGTCAGTGCTCCACACGGTAGCGCGGTGGGCCTACTGGCCCCGCTGATAGTCGAGTTCACCGAACGATTTCCCCAGATACAACTGGAAATGCTACTGACCGACGAACCGCTGGATATCGACAGCTCTCAGATCGACGTCGCCATCCGCCCCGCCAGCCGCCTGCGCGACTCCTCGCTGATTGTCTGCAAGCTATTCCAATATGACCTGCGCCTGTTCGCCTCACCCAGCTATCTCCAGCGCTATGGCCGGCCGCAAAATCCTCAGGCCCTGAATCGCCATCGCATGTTGCTGCGGGGCCGGCCGCGAAGCAGTTCGGGTAGCCGCAAGCTGCGAATGCTGAGGTTGGAAGCCAAGGGCGATGGCAGCGAGCAGATAACCGTGCAGCCCGCGCTTTGTTCCAGCGACAACGCCTTTATCCGCGAGGCTGCGCTGGCGGGCGGCGGGATCGCAATCCTGCCCACCGTGTTAGTGGACCGTGACATCCGCAATCGAAGCTTGGTAGCGGTGCTGGAGGATTACAAGGTGGGCCATAGCGGCGCGCTGTATCTACTTTATCGGGCGACCCCTTTCATCGCACCCCAGATCACGATGTTTCGCGACCATATGCTCCAGGCGGTTGCTGCGCGCCCTCCAGGGATTGCCGCGAACCCGCCAGCTGCCTGCGCGCACGCCTCGTGGTCAAAATTGCGACTGGCTCGACCGACGCGAAATAGCTGAACTTCAGGTTACGCGCCGCGAGGCAAACATCACTTGCCCGAAAAAGGGAGGGGCGAGGAGGTCTCAGGTTCACCATCCAATGACCTGATCGCCGCTGTGGTTCGTGCATTCGATGCGCGGGCGAGTTACAGTAATCTTTTAGGCGCTTGGGCCTGACTGCCCTACCGCTCAGGACTGCGAGGCTGCTATCAACCGCCAGGGAGGCAAACGATGGTCGATCTTTACTTCTGGCCGACCGGTAACGGTAAGAAAGTTGTTATTATGCTGGAGGAGTGCGGCTTGCCGTACACCATCAAGCCCGTCAATATCGGTCGTGGCGATCAGCTTGCCCCTGATTTTCTCAAGCTTTCTCCTAACGGTCGCATGCCCGCGATTATCGATCACGAGCCGCTAGGTGGGGGCGAGCCAATACGGATTTTTGAATCCGGTGCGATTCTGATGTACCTGGCGGAAAAGTGCGGTAAATTCTGGCCACAGGAAATCCATAAGAAGTACGAAGTCGCACAATGGGTCTACTGGCAGGTCGGCAACCAGGGGCCCAAGCTGGGCGAACAGGGCCATTTCCGGCGCGCCGCTCAGGAAGCCAAAAACGGCGACCTTCATTACGCGCTGCTGCGCTTTGATAACGAAGCGCATCGGCTGTACGGGGTCATGAATCTGGGCCTGTTCAAGAAGCAATATCTGGCTGCTGGCCAATACACCATCGCCGACATGATCTGCTACCCGTGGGCCTCGACCTGGCAATCGCGCGGCATCGATCTCGACGAATTTCCCAACGTCAAACGTTGGATGGCCGAGATGGCCCAGCGGCCGGCGATCAAGAAGGCGATGGCGATGGGGCCGGAGTTTCGCGAGGATCCGGCCACGATTTCACCCCAGGAGCAGGCCCGGCGCAGCAAACTGCTGACCCATCAGCGCGCGCAGCCAGTGCCCAAGGAATGGGGCTAGCCCGCGCGCGCTGGTGGCATCGGCGGCAACCTATCAGTTCGATGGAGCGGGAAGCGGCGGCGAAGGGTTAACCAGCGAGCCGTTATCCAAGCGCAGGGGCGGGCGGGACTGGACAAGCCGAACGCTCGCTCCCTACCGGGCGGCGGCAGCTATCTGGCCAAGACGGGAGCGTTTATTCGGGGCACAAGCATCAGATGAAATTCGGGCTTTTTTTGGAGCTTCAGATACCGCGCCCATGGCACCCCGACCTGGAACACCAGCTTTTCAAGCAGTCGCTGGAGCAAGTCAGCCTCGCCGATCGGTTGGGGTTGGACTACGTTTGGGCTACTGAACATCATTTTCTGGAGGAATACGCTCACTCCTCCGCGCCCGAAGTTTTCCTGGCGGCCTGTAGCCAACGAACCAGCACAATCCGACTGGGCCACGGCATCATTCAGAGTGGTCCTTGGATCAACCATCCAGCTCGCGTGGCGGAACGGGTGGCAACCTTGGACCTGGTCAGCGACGGTCGCTGCGAACTTGGCACCGGCGAAGGGGCGACCGAAACCGAGCTGGGCGGCTTCAACGTGGCGCAGGCGGAAAAGCGGGCCCAGTGGCTGGAAGGGTTGGCGATGGTTGCGCGGATGCTGGTCGAGGAACCGTTTGGCGGACACGAGGGCAAATATCTCAGGATGCCGGCGCGCAACGTGGTGCCCAAGCCCTTGCAAAAGCCCCATCCGCCGCTATGGCTGGCCTGCTCGCGACGCGAGACTATTGTGCTGGCGGCGCGGCTGGGCTTGGGGGCGTTGACCTTCGCGTTTGCCACGCCGGAGGAATCCGGCCAATGGGTTCATGAGTATCACGCCACGTTGGAGGCCGAGTGTAGCCCGATCGGCTACGCGGTTAATCCCCAGATCGCGGTCACCTGTCCATTCATGTGTCTGAGCGAGGGGGCACGCGCCCAGGCGCTGTCGAAAGAACATCATGGCTTTTTCATCTATGGCCTAGGCCATTACACCTACTTCGGCGAACATCATCCGGGCCAAACCGACCTCTGGCGCAATTATAAAACCAATCCCGGTGACCTGTCGCGCATTCCCACTGGCGACCGCAAGACCTGCGTCGGTACGCCGTCACAAGTGCGAGCGCAACTGCGGGAGTTTGAGCGATCCGGGGTCGACCAGGTGATTTTACTGATGCAGGCGGGACGGATGCCTCACGACGTAATGTGCGAGGCGCTGGAGTTGTTCGCGCGCACGGTGATGCCGGAATTCAAGGAACGCGATCAGCAACAGACCCTCGCCAAGGCGGCGCGGGCGGAACGAATTTCGGCTGTTGCCCTGGCACGCAAGCAATCCGCGCCAGCGCCCACGACCACCGTAATCCGCGCGGCCGGCCATCACTAAAGCGCACGCTGCTGGCAAGCGCAATGTCGGTGGCGGCGCTCGCGCGCCAGGCGGCTACTACCCCGTCGGGTTCACGGCTCGCCGTAAAAGCGTATCGGGTTGTCCCAGGTCATCGCTCGCTTTTGGCCGTCGGACAGCCGCTCCCAGCTCATGAAATGATCGACCGAATTGGGAAACATGCTCTCGGCGTGCGGATAGTCGGAGGCGAACATCAGGGTACCCTCGCCCATAAACTCGAGCGTCATGCGGATCAAATCTTGCCCCTCGGAGAGTTCCACGCTGGAGAAAAAGCGGCCGCCACATAGATAGTCGCTCAGCCGATGTTTGGCCGCGACCGTCCCCAGGTATTCGGCCTGGTCATCCAACCGGCGCGCCCAAAAGGGCAGCCAGCTACAGCAGCTCTCCAGGATGCCGCAGCGTAGGGCGGGATAGCGGTCCATTATCCCTGCGCCGATAAAGGCCCCGGTAAAGCGCATCGCACCCCAGGGATGAGCCACGCTGCGGCCCAAAAAAACGTTCTCCCAAATATCGCGATGGCCAGGGAAATAGGGTGGGTTCCAGGTGTAGCCGTGGTAGATGACAGCCAAGTCAAGATCGGCGCAGGCTCTCCACACCGGTTCGAAGTCGGGATGGTCGATAGGCTTGTCGATCGTCACCGGCCATACGCCCACCGCCCACGGGGCCTTGCCCCAGCGCCGGATCTCCTCCACACAAGGCTCGATGGCGGCGGCGCTCACGGTCAGCAGGGATTTGAGGCGATGGGGATAAGCGGCGCAGAATTCGTCAAGCATCCGATGCTGGGCGCGGATGAATCCCATCTGCATCTCGACCTCAGGCCACACGAAAATGTTGGAGGGGATCCCGGGCAGCATCATATGGACGTCGCTACCTTCCCGATCCATGTCCGAGATTCGCGCCTGTGGCCGATCGTCGGAGCAGCCCTGAGTTGGATTGACGGAGCCGCTGAAGCGCCCCAGGTTGCGTACCGGCTTGGAAGCCGGACCGGCCTCTCCCAGCAGGCGCTGGTAGGAGACGTGGCCGGGCAGGTGGTACTGATGCTTGCCGGCGGCAGGCGCCGTGCCGCTGGAGGAAACGCGCATCGGCTCCTTGAGTTTGTCTAGTTCGGGTAGCCGGGGTTTCATCGCGGCGTCGAAATATTTCTCGATAGTCTCGGCGGACAGCTCAAGATGGGTATCGGTGTCGAAGACATGAAAGCCGTTACGCATATCAGCCCTCGGGCGGAGGCAGATTGAGAGGATCGATCGAGCGCCAGTCCAGGTTGCCGCGGTAGCGGATCGAGACCGCACGCAGACGGCTGTAATCAAGCTCGCGATCCTGGCCGAACGACGGCGCGCCGCGTGCATGATCGCGCAGGGCGCGCAGCAGCAATTGGCGTGCGTGGGTGATGATACTGTCGCTGGAGCCCAGATACTCGCGAGTGCGGTCGGCCATCAACCCCATCGAAACCTGGGCGGCGAAATCCTCGTAAAAGAATTTCTTAAGCCCGCTCCAATGGCCTTCCTTCATCGCCCGCCGATCCTGAAAGCTGGGATTGCGCCAGTCAATCATCCCGGCGCAGAAATTGTCGCTGTCTTGCGTTCCGCGCAGGCGCAACCAGCGCTCCTGGTCGTCGTCGTCGATCGGCTTCAAATGGTCGTAGCGAAAGACCCACTGCGCGCTCCATTCGTCGTCGATCGGAATCACGCAAATCATCTGCCAGGGTGGCCGGTCAAACGGGATGAAGGAGTAGAAGGGCATCACCACTTCGCGGATCCGCAGGTAGTTGACGTCCTCCTCGACCTTGCGCAGCGCCCCCTCGCGCAACCCATAGGGTTGCGCCATCAGCTTGAATACCGGTCCTTGATCGTGGGTCGAAAAGCGATCGTCGCTGGCGCGCTGGGCGACGAAGCTTTGGTGGAGAATGCCGAAATGGGCCGAGTCCAACAGTCCTTCCAGTCCTTGCAGCCAGTTGCAGTGGACTAGTGCGCGCACTGCCCGCACGTGAGAGCTGGGCAGCAGATTGAACTCGAAATTATAGAAGGGCGGCGCCTGCCGCCGTCCCAGATAGACCCAGACCGCTCCCCCGGCCTCGCGCGTCGGGTAATGGCGCACCCGCACCTTGGCCGCGAATTCGGCGCGCCGTTCGACGGGCTCTGAGGGCACTTCGACTACTTTGCCGGTTACGTCGATCTTCCAGCCGTGGAAGATGCAGGTCAGGGCGTTGTCTTCGTTGCGCGCCAGGGCCAGCGAGGTGCAGCGATGGGGGCAGGCCTCGTCGAAGAAGCCGACGCGGCCGTCAGTTGCGCGGAAGGCGACGAAGTTCTCGCCCATAAACCGCAAGCGCACCGGGGCGCCGTCGGCCTTAAGGGCGTCGGCGCGAACCGCCGGTATCCAGAACTCCCGCAGCAACTCGCCCATCGGCGCGCCGCCGCTTACGCGGCATAGCAGTTCATTCTGTTCACGAGTTAGCACAGTTGCGCTCCTCAGGCTTGCCGCCGGTGCCTCGGCCCGGGATTGTTACCCACGGGCTGCGGGGATTCAACCGCACGGCGGTCAGCTAGCCGCCGCCCGCTGGCGCCATCCCTCCCAGTAGCGCGGCGCAAAAGAGTCGATCTCGCGCCAGTTGATTTCGGCCCGCTCGCGCACCGCCAGGGCGCGCACGGTGGAGTAGTCGATCGCCTCGGCGTTGCCGAAGGCCAGCTGGCCCGACTTGCGGAACTCGCGCGCCGCCTGCATCATTTGGCGCCGCACGCGCAGGATGATCGCGTCGCTCATGCCCAGGTACTCGCGGCTGCGATTGACAATTGGGCCCATCGATTCCTCCACTACGAAATCCTCGTACTGAAAGCACTGGGTCAGGCCGGTCCAATGCCCCTCGCGCATCGCCTCGCGATCCTGATGCCACAGGTTGTCGAAGCCGCCCATGTCGCTGCAGAAGTTGTCGCGGTCCTGTGCCACGCCGCCCATCCATTTCATCTGCTCGGCCCGATCCATCGGCCGATCCGGCTCGTACCATACGTACCACTGCGCATTCCATTCGTCGTCGACTGGGATCGCGCAGATCATCAGGCAGGGCATCGGCCGATCGTTGGGAATAAACGAATAGAAGGGCAGGACCACCTCGCGGATGCGTGCATAATAGGTGCCATCGCGCAGGTCGCGCAGGGCGCCCTCGCGAAAGCCGTAGGGGCGCTCGATCAATTCATAGGTCGGGCTGTTGAGAGCCGCGCGTCCGCCGCCGTCGGCTTGAGCCTTGAGCCAGGCCCGATGCAGGAAGCCGACGTGGGCCGAATCCAGCACCGCTTCCATTCCCTGGAACCAGTTGCAATGCAACAGTGCTCGCCATGCCATCACATGTTCGGCGGGCAGCAGATTGAACTCGAAGTTGTAGAACGGTGGCGGTTGCTGGCGCCTACCCAGATAAGTCCAGACGATTCCGCCCGCCTCTCGCACGGGAAAATGACGCACGCGCACCTTGGCGGCGAATTCGGCCCGTCGCTCGGGCGGCTCGGAGGGCACCTCGACCACGCGGCCGGAGACGTCGATCTTCCAGCCATGAAAGATGCAGGTCAGGGCGTTGTCTTCGTTGCGCGCCAGGGCTAGCGAGGTGCATCGATGGGGACAGCCCTCGTCGAACAGGCCGACCCGGCCGTCGGTTGAGCGAAAGGCGACGAAGTTCTCGCCCATCAGCCGCACCCGCTTGGGCGCGCCGTCGGCCTGCAGGGAATCGGCGCGCAGCGCCGGTACCCAGTACTCGCGCAGAAAATCCCCCATCACGGAGCCGGGCCCGACCCGGCACAGCAATTCGTTCTCCTCGCGTGTCAGCATCGACAGGCGCCTCCATGGCCGGCAGGGACTTCAAGCGAGTGCTCCTACTCGGGCTACAGGCCGAGCTTCATTCAGATCGTAAGCAAATGCAAATGGGCGTGCCGAGCACGGCCTAAAACGACAACGCGGCGCGGACTTCAGGGGGACCCGCGCCGCGCGCTTCAAGCCGTTGTCGTGGGCGCGATGGCGGACTGCCTTGGAGGCCGAAGATGAGTTGGCCGGTGTCTTGCTGAAACCGAGGGCCAGCGGCTTAAAATAGGAAAGCGTCAGCTATGGAGAGCAGTGGACCGGCGACGGATTGTAACGGCCATTGCCTGCTCCAGTCCGGCCGAGTACGCCGTACTACTTCTTCTCGATCGGCTCCAGGCCATCGTAGAGCACGTAGGCTCCGCCAGCCACGGCACCGCTGATGTAGCCGGCCGCTTGCAAGCCGCGATGTGCCCGTGCCGGGGTTTAAAAAAGAATGGGGATGGATAGGGGATTTTGGTTGCGGGGGAAGGATTTGAACCTTCGACCTCCGGGTTATGAGCCCGGCGAGCTACCTGACTGCTCCACCCCGCGCGACGATACTAGCCATCGCGTCAGGGCGAGGCAACGCTTGTCGGAAAGAAGCCGCAATAGTCTCCAAAATAATTCCAAGCTTGGCCTGTTCTCCGCGCTTGCGACCGGGGGGTTGAGCGCCGCCGCCCAGGTTGTGGCATAATGCCAGGCGCAAACCCGAATGCCATCATACCGGCCAAGCGAGGGTTAGATAACCGCTGGGCGGGGCGACGAGGCTGGCGCATCAAGGAGAGCGTAGTGAAGAAGCAAGCCAAGCTTTACCTGATCATGCTATTGGTCGTGGGCCTGCTCGGGTTGGCCCAAGCCGCCTCGGCGCAGTTGGTAGTCAGCGTTACCTCGCCTGGTAATGGCAGCTATTCTCCCGGAGCCGGGATTTCCAACCTGGGTACCTTCATCGTCACCAACAATTCTTCGGTGGAGAACCTGATCACCGGCGTCACGATTGGGGTTAGTAACCCCAGTGCCTTCAGCACCCTGACCCTGACTGGCACGGTCAACGGGACAACCCAAGCGGTGAACCTTTCGCCGATTAGCAGCAGCAGCCACGCCAATTTCAGCTTCACCGCGATATTACCCGGGGGCACGGGCAGCTTTATCCTGAGTGGAACCGCGACCAGCACCTTGCCCTCGCCCAGCCCCGGTGCCACCTCGACCGCGGGGAGTTCGGTAATACTGGACACCGGCGGCGCTAGCCTGGGCATCTGGCCGCGCGGCCTGGGGCAATTGCCGAACTGGATGATGGCGCTGCTGTTGTTGGGCTTGCTGATCGCCGGCGGCAAACTTCAACGACGCCACTTGGTGGTGCTCGCGGCGGGTGCGGTCATGGCGGCGACACAACTGGGATGTGGCAACGTCAGCCTGTTCGGCAATGGCAGTGGCTCGGGAATCACTTCCACGCAGAGCGTCAATGCGCTGGCGATAAGCTCCGGTTCGGTTGCTAACCTCCCGGTGGCCCTGGGGACGATAACCGTGGGCTCGGGTAGCTCATCGTCCAGCGGTAACATGATTCTGTAACCTTACCGCCGGCTCGCGTTGGCACGGCAGCCGGGAGCGGGGATGCGTGGACCAAAAGCCGGTCGCGAATAGCGTGAATTGCCACCGGCTTTTAGTCGGGTTCAGGCCTCGGGCTGAGTATAGGCGCCGATGGTATCCAGGCTGCGCCAGCTATCGCTGGCGGGATAGCTGATCGCCAGCGAGCGGATGCGGCTGAAATCGATGCCGCTTTGCCAAGGGACTTGCTTGCCTTCGGCGAAAGCCCGCACCGCGTCGAGCAGCAGCCGGCGGGCGCGAATGATGATAGTGTCGCTGGAGCCCAGATACTCGCGCGAGCGATCCAGCCGCGAGCCCATCGAAGCCTCCACCGTGAAGTCCTCGAAGGGGACGTTGCGTCCCAAGCCGCTCCAATGTCCCTCCTTCATGCTGCGCCGGTCCTGATGCCATAGGTTGTCGAAGTCGCCCAAGTTGGCGGAGAAGTTATCAGGATCGCCCGATGAACCGGCGTAGGCGACAGCTGGCACCTCGGGGTCCAACGGCTTGTAAGGATCGTAGATGAGGTAGAACTCGGCGTTCCATTCGTCGTCGATCGGCACGCTGGCGCGCCCCTGGCAGGGGGCATAGCGGTTGAACGGGATGAAGGTGAAGTAGGGCAGCACGATGTCGCGGATGCGCGCGTACATGCTGCCGTCTTTCATCTGGCGCAGCGCGGCTTCACGTAGCCCGTAGGGCGTGACGTCCAGCTCGAAGCGCGGGCCGTTGTCGGTTGCTGCCATCGCGATATCGTCGATTTTGCCGCGAATCGCGGTCTGCTTGCTGATGAAGCTGCGATGGAGAATTCCCAGATGGGCCGAGTCGATGTGGGCCTCCAGCCCTTGCAGCCAGTTGTAGTGGACCACCCCGCGGTGGACGTCGATATGGCTTGCGGGAAGCTGGGTGAACTCCAAGCGCGGGAATTCCGGGGGTTGCTCGCGTTTGCCCAGGTAGACCCAGACCAGGGTGCCGGCCTCGCGCACCGGATAATGGCGCACCCGCACCTTGGCGGCGAACTCGGCGCGTCGCTCGGGCGGCTCGGAGGGTACCTCGACCACCTTGCCCGAGACGTCGATTTTCCAGCCGTGGAAGATGCAGGTCAGGGCGTTATCTTCGTTGCGTGCCAGTGCCAGCGAGGTGCAGCGATGAGGACAGCCTTCGTCGAAAAAACCCACCCGGCCGTCGGTCGAGCGAAAGGCGACAAAATTCTCGCCCAGCAGGCGCACCCGTACCGGCGCGCCGTCCGCCTCCAAGGCCTGGCTGCGCAAAACCGGTGCCCAATACTCCCGCAGCATCTCGCCCATCGGGGTACCCGGGCCAACTCGAGTCAGCAAGTCGTTGTGTTCGGGGGTCAGCATGCGGGTCTTCTCCCTTTAATATTTCGTTGCCGTATCAATACGAGTCTAGTGCCGAGCGGGCTTGACGCCAAGCGCGATCAAGAAAGCTCGAACTCCAAGAGCTGGTGAGGAGCCTGAAAATAGGCCTTGCGTAACTCGGCCTCGTCGGCATAGGTCGGCGCCGCCAGCCGCCGCGCGCGCACCTGCACTCGCAGCGGGCGCAGGTCGAAAGGATAGGGATCGAAAGCGACCCGATTGGCGCCCGCTGGGGTCATGGTCATGCGGACCCCTGCGCTGGAATAATCCAGAGGCACGGGATCGATAAAATCAGCACGTGGCGGGGCGCAACAAAAATACAAGCCCAGAAGGTCCCAGACCTGCAGCAGGCGGTAGTTGACATCCAGCACGGCCTGGTCGACGGCCTGCCGTTCTTGGCGCTGCCAGGCCTCGCTGGTCTCGATAAAGCCAGCGATCTCGGGTGAGAGGCTGCGTGGATTGGGACCGTCGGGATGGCTCATCACGCCGTAGCGTCGCTGCCACAAGCCGGTACGGTGCATGCTGATGAGCAGGGCCGAATAGCGGTCGATGCTTTTCATCCAATCGGCAATCCAGCCGTAGGAGCTAAGTGGCGGACCGGCTTGCATGAAACTACTCGGACGACCGCTGGCCGGATCCAGCTTGGGTGCGGTTTCATAACTGAGCCAGCCATAGTCGTGATAAATCGCGGCGCGCACCACGGGCTCGTAGGGACGAGGCTGAGCGTAGCGTTGATTGCCCCAGTGCGCGGCAAATTCGCCAACCATCTGCGAATGATCGGTCTGGCTGATGAGTACCAAAGTTCCATCTTCTTCGGCGCGGACGATCATGACAGCTATTCTCCGGCGCCCCCAGCGCGGCGCCTGTTTCTAATGCGGCCGTTCGATGAACTCCAAAATTGCCCGGCCCAGCCGTTCCTCGGCGGTGTTGAAATGGGCCACGATTGAAGCGTGGTTGTGACCGGCTAGATAGACCACACGAGGCGCGCGCCGCTTGAGTAGAGCCAGCCGATGAGCCAGCTCCAGGCAGTACACATCGAGCAGAGGGTTTTCATACTCGGCAAAAGCGATCAGAGTTGGAACGCTGTCTTTGTCGACGTGGCTTACCGGCGACCGCTCGTCATAGCGGCTGGGGTCGCTGCCGTAATATGCTTCCACCCGCCGAGCATTGGGATTTTCGGGCAGATTGTCGGCCCGCACCCGTCCGCTCACGATGATCACCCCGGCGATTCCCGGCCCCTGCTCCGGATGGAGCCGCCGCTCGTAAGCGTAGGTGGCGACGTGGGCGCCGCCCGCGGAATGACCCATCAGAAAGATACGCTGAGGATCAACACCCAACCCTTCGGCATTGGCTCGCACCCAGGCCACCATCGCGCCGGCATCGCGGCTACCCTCGGGGTAGCAGGCCTGCGGCGCCAGCCGATATTCGGCGTTGATTCCCACCACCCCGTTATTGGCGAAATAGTATGGAACGTTGGCGTAGATCTCGCCATTGCGATCGCGGTTGCCTTCCGTAAAGGCGCCGCCATGAACGAAAATCAACGCGGGCCGCTCGCTTTGCTCTCCTGGCGGCAGGTAAACATCCAGCACTTGGCGGGGATCCGTACCGTAAGCGCGATCACGTCTGACCGTGATACCCTCTTTGGGGGCCTGTTCTAGCACCGGCGCGAAGGCGTCCATGACTTGCTGGATATGCTGGCTGTGGCTCTGGGCCCAGTGTGGTCCGACCTCAGCCATCAGAGTCCAGACCTTAAGCGGTATCGGCGGAGGCGTGCTCATGCGTGTCCTCGACGTGCTGGTACTAACCGACCCATATAGCACACTATGGCGATTTGACACTAAAGCCAATCGCGTGGAACGCTTGGGCCAGCACGCATCGAGGAGGCATTCGCCATGAGCATCGCGCGCCATCCGCGCCCGCCGGAGTTGGCTGCTGCGTCTTTAGAGCAGATCGTTGGGAATTGCGTGGCGCGTTTTCGCGATCGAGTTGCCGACTGGGATGCCTTCGAGGATGCCCGCCTGGAGGGTTACCGGCGCGCCCAGCGCCGCTTTATCGGGGCCGGAGCATCAGGCAAACACGACGATGCTGCGGTCATCAAGCCGCGCGGCTTTACCTTGTCGGTAATGTATGTAGAAGCAGGGCAGGGCAACGCCGCCCACACCCACGAGGTCGAAGAGGCGTTCTTCGTCCTGCAGGGACGTCTGCTGGTGTTTCTTGAGGATGAGTCCGGCGGACGACTGGAAACTACCCTGGAGCGCTGGGACTGTATCTGCTGTCCGCCGGGCGTGATCCACGGCTACCACAACCCAGGTCCGGAGCCGGTCTATTTTCAAGTTCTGCTAGGACGGGCACAGCCCGAGCTGATGGGTTACGCGGATCCCGCGCTTCACAGGTAGGATATCAAAAATTTCCCTCACGCATCCGCCGATTTGTTTTTTGCAGGAAGCCCTGGGTAGATTTCGCCCTCTTCGGTTGGCTTCGCTTCGACCGGTAAGATAAATCCGCGCGCGGCACATTGGTCATCGCCCGCCGAAACAACCATGAACATATTGCATGGTCCACGCCAAAGTCCGCGGTCTGAGGCGATAGCGATATCATGATGATCGAGGTGGGAAAATTTTCCGGCGGGAAACCAATTGTGAGAAAATCCGCCGGGCTTCAGCAGTTCCAATTCTGTGCGTGTTCCGGGCCTGGCCCCATTCGTCCGTCCTTGCTCGGAATCACGCGCCGACTCAAACGGCACACTTTTAGCTTCTTCTGCCGGCGCTACATATATATTCCAAATACACCTGAAGGTGGTGACTAGTCATGCTGTACTGGACTTTCGTATTTTTAGTACTGGCCATTGTGGCCGGGCTGCTCGGCTTTTATGCAGTCGCCGGGATTGCGGCCACTATCGCCAAGATTTTGTTCGTGTTCTTCTTAATCGTGTTTGTAATCGGGCTTGTGGCAGGCGGCCGTACGGTAGCCTGAAAAACGCGCGGAGCCCCAAAGGGCCCCGCGCGGTCGCTATGCAGGTGCGGTGCTAATACCGTCCATTTAAGGATCTAGCGCTTGTGCTCACCCTCGGTCTCCTTCCCTTCCTCGATCAGTTCTCTGACCCGCTGGCCACCCTTGTGTCCCAGTTCCTGGTAGCCTTCGTGTCCCAGTTCGTGCTGGCGGGCTTCACCGCCCTTGTGGCCACCCATCTTACCCAGTTCCGAGTAACCGTCGGGTCCCAACTCTTCTTTGCGAGTTTCGCCGCCCTTGCGACCAGCCTCTTCCACCGTCATTTTTCCGCGTTGTTCTCGTTCTGCCATTTCACTACCTCCCAATTGATCGGGACAGTTGAGCACCATCCGTGCCAGTAGAGAGTTGATTCAATCCGAGGATAAAAGCGCGAAGGGTTACCATTGGGGTGGCAGTGGTTAAAGCCGCCGTCGTGAACATTTTTCATTCCAAGCGTGCGTAGTCAGCCGCACACCTTTTTTGGGGAGGGTCTTGGAGCGCCTCGCTTTGACCAATAACATCGTTGATAGAAACTGATAGGGAGAGCTGCGGGCCGAGGATGGTCGCGTGGAGGCAAAACTTGCCCTGCGCGAGGTTGGAGCGTCCCGGCGGAGATAAGCCATGAGCGAACCAAGCGACAGCCGTGCAACCTTGGCGATTATGGTGGGGGGTGGACCGGCACCCGGGATCAACAGTGTCATCGCCGCGGCTACAATCGAGGCAATCAACTCGGGCTTGCGGGTAATAGGCCTGCGCGACGGCTTTCGCTGGCTGGTGGAAGGCGACACCAGCCATGCGCTGGAGCTGCGGATTGCCGATGTCAGCCGCATCCATCTTACCGGCGGCTCCATCCTGCGCACCTCGCGCACCAATCCCGCCCGCAACGAGACCAGCTTACGGCAGGTGGTGGAAGCTTTGGAGGCGATGGGCGTGCGCTACCTAATTTGCATCGGCGGCGATGATACCACCTACGGAGCCACCCGCATTGCCGAGCGTTGTCAGGGGCGCATCGGCGTGGTGACGGTGCCCAAGACCATCGACAACGATTTGCCGTTGCCCGAGAACGCCCCGACCTTTGGTTTCGAGACCGCGCGCTCGGTGGGTAGTGGGATCATCGAAGCCTTGATGGAAGATGCGCGCACCACCGGCCGCTGGTATCTGGCGGTCTCGATGGGGCGTAAGTCGGGTGCGCTGGCGCTGGCGATGGGCAAGGCGGCGGGTGCGACCTTGGCGATCATTCCAGAGGAGTTCGGCGGTAGCGCAATCGACCTCGAATTGGTGGTGGATACCATCTGTGGAGCGATCATCAAGCGCAAATCTTGGGGGCGTGACGACGGTGTGGCGCTGGTCGCCGAAGGGCTGGCCGAGCATATTGCACCCGGGCAGTTGTCCCTGGCCGAGGGCTCCGAGCGCGACCCCTACGGACATCTGCATCTGGCCGATATTCCCCTGGGCGCGTTGTTGCGCGAGAAGATCACTGCAACGTTGGAAGAATTGGGGTTGAACCTCACGGTGGTAGCCAAAGACATCGGCTACGAGATGCGTTGTGCCAAGCCGGTACCCTTCGACGTGGAATATACCAGAACCCTGGGCTACGGCGCGGTCCGCTACCTGCTAGCGGGTGGATCGGGTGCGCTGATCGCGATTACCGGCGGACGAGTGACGCCTGTCAGCCTGGCCGAGTTGACCGATCCTCAGAGCGGACGCGTGCGGGTCCGGATGGTCGACGTTACCACCGAATCCTACCAAGTGGCGCGCTCTTATATGATTCGCCTGGAGCCGGAGGATTTTCAGGAGCCGACGCTGACTCAGTTGGCCAGTCAGACCACGCTGTCGGCGCAAGCGTTCAAAGAGCGGTTTTGGCCGGTAGTGATGGCAACCATTCCCAGCCGCAGTGCGGTAGGGGAAGCGGTCGATAATCATGCCGATTAAGTTGGCGGAACGGGGCTACGACCATCCAGACCCGCGGACGAAGGGGTGCGCTAAAACAGGCCGTTAATATCTTTTGGGTAACCTCATCCTCGAAAATACAGCAGCAACGACAAGCCGGTAATTCAGCCAAATATGTACCTAGGTTGGGGCCCGTGATGAGACTGGAAGCCAGATGTCCTTAGCCAGCGCCCGCCGTCTGATCCTGGCCCATGGCCATAATGCCACTGCCTACCAGATCCTCAATCCCGGCATGGCCCATTGGTTTTCACCCGATGGTGCCGGAGTAGTCGGCTATACCCGGCGGGGGCGGGTTTTGTTGGCCGCTGGCGAGCCGGTGTGCATGGCCACCGAGCTGGCACGGATCGCCAGCGACTTTGAACGCTTCGCACATGCTCTGGGCTGCCGAGTGTGCTACGTGTGTGCCGAAAGTCGGCTGCGTCAGCATCTGGGTCAGTCCGACCGTCATTGCGCGGTTGCGCTAGGGGCCCAGCCGATTTGGAATCCGAGCGCTTGGAGCGCCCAGCTTGGGCGCAATCCCGGCTTGCGCGCCCAACTCCGTCGTGCGCGCAACAAAGGGGTCAGCATAGAGCTGGCCGCTCCCTCCGCCGCCCGCGGCGAACTGGCGCGCGTGCAGCGCGAATGGTTGCGCAGCCGCACGCTGCCGCCGATGGAATTTCTGGCCGCGCCCTCGGCGTTGGCCGGGATGCTGGCCGATCGGCTGCTGTTCGTGGCGCGGCGCGGGTGCGAGATGGTGGCTTTTCTGGTCGCCTCCCCGGTGCGCGCGCGCAACGGCTACCTAGTGGAACTTCTAGCCCGCACCCCAACTGCGCCCAACGGCACCAGCGAGCTGCTGATCGATCGCGCGATGCGCCATTTCGCCGCGGGTGGCGCGGCATTTGCGACCTTGGGGCTGGTCGCGTTGGCGGCTCATGCCAAGTCCGCGCTGCGCGCTAATCCGCCCTGGCTGCGTCTGTTGATGGCGTTGGCGCGTGCCCACGCCAATCGCTTTTACAACTTTAGCGGCCTGGAGCGGTTCAGGGCCAAGTTGATGCCCCAGGCCTGGGAGCCGGTTTACGCGATCGCCAATTGCCCCCGCTTTACGCCCGCGATGCTGTACGCCGCAGGGCAGGCCTTTGCCGGCATTTCGCCCTGGCGCGCGCTCGGGCTAGGGATACTCAAGGCGCTGGGGCAAGAACTGCAGGGTCTGCGCCAGCTGGCCCAGGCCTGAACGAAGCCGGCAGCGGCGCCGGCGCTACCGAGGGAATCTGGCCGGCCACGACCATGTGGCACAGGCGTTGGGCCACCAGCTCTCCGCCCAGCTGATTGCCCAGAGCGTTCCAATGGCCGGTGCCCATCTGCGTGTTGGCAAAGCCGTGAAGAAAGACATGATGGGCATCGGCGTAGGCTTGAAGTGGCTGTGCCAGGGTCAGGACTGCAAAGTGATCCCGCGCGCCCAGCGCGGCAATCCGGCGTTCGGGATAGAACAGATCGGAAAAGCCAAAATGCTCCATATAGTTGCGCCGCACCGCGGGGTCGGGATAGACCTGAATTCCATTGGTCAGGGTCACGGCCAGAAAGCCGGCCCCGTGGCCAGCGCTTTCCTTCGCGATTAGTCCGATCTCCGCGTCGGTCACCCGCCAGGCGTCCTGCCATAGCGGATCGGTTGGGGCTTTGTAGATGGCATCGTTAAGCCCCGGCTCGCTGCCGGCGGGTCTCGATTGCCCAGCCTTGTGGTGGCGCTGCTTGAAGGCCAGCCAGGCGCGGTTGGCCAGGGCCAGCAACTGAGAGTGGTCGGAGTCAAAGCGCAGGCGTGATTCGAAGCGCGCCATGCAACGCATTCGCATCAGGCGCGAGTCGAGGAAGGGTCCACCCAGCACCAACTTATCGCCGCGATAGAGAAAAAAGGGGCGGCAGCGCTCGCCCTCCAGGGCTATCGAATTGTTTTTGATGTCGTTACCGGTGAACACGGCCAGGACCACGATATCGGGGGAAAATTGCCAAGCCAGATGGCGCAAGGTCATCAGCTCCTGGGCCGTCCCATAACCGTTGACGCCCAGGTTGAGGACCTCGACGTGGCGTCCGGTCAAGGCGGGGCATCGCTCCAGGGCGCGCTGGATCACGGCGCAAAAGGTCTGATCTTCAGGGACTTGCTGCCCCTCCACGAAGGAATCGCCCAGCACCGCGACTCGAATGGTCCCGGCGGGTTTGGCCCGCGAGTAGCGCGGCCCGCGGAAGCCGTCGCGGTTGATGCGGATCCAGGCGTGCCCCTCCCGTTCCTGCCATCCCTGAGCGCCCGCGCGCAGTCCCCATCCCCGATAGCGGTCATAGACATAAAAGCCGGGTTTGGCCAACCCGGCAAGGCGCAAGGCGCCCTCGCCGATGAGCAGAGCCA
>DATGLK010000022.1 GCA_035294265.1 Candidatus Binataceae bacterium | reverse complement strand
CGCTTCCCGCCCGACGCATACGCGCTGATTTTGGAGCGCAAGCGGCGTCCCGGCGAGAGCGACCGGTTCCAATGGTTTTGCCCTAGCTGCGACTGTCTGTTGCACGAAGAGGAGTTCACGGTAAGCGATTACAGGACGGATCCGGTCTCTCAAGCCTATCGCCGGTTCTTCGATGGCGAAGAGTTCCGGACCTGCAAGCGCTGCGGCACTGTGATGCCGGCGCCTTAGCCGGGTGTGCGGCAATCTCCAGAGCCCGGACTTCAGAGATACTTGGTCGGGCGTCGAATCGTGCGCCACATGTGCGCCGAGGGGCTGTCGTCGTTGCCCAGTCCCTCCTTGGGTTGGCGGAAGTTGCGCCCCACGATATCGACGAAAGGCTCCCAACTTACCACCGCGTTGGGATCGAACGAATAGATATCATGCACGGTGATCATCCTCGCCGTCATGTACCATTTGTGATTGCGGGCCCGCCGGTAGGCGTCCTTGATATAGGGGTCGGGATCGTAATCGGGGCCAAAATGCTTAACATACTGTTCGGGGTATTCGTAGCCAACTGCGGGGTCGGGAAAGAATCGGAGCGCCTGGTGTGCGCGAATAGCCCAGCTTACTTCCTCGGTCACGTAGGGCTCGACGAGCTGGGCGCCCCAATAACCGTGATCGCTCTTGATGAACATCGAGTTGGCGATGTCGTGTATAAGGCAGGCCAGGATGGTGGTCTCTGGCATCCCGGCCTTCAAGGCATGGGTCGCGCTCTGCAGCAGATGATTGGTGCCCTTTGCTCTAAATTTGAAGAAGTCCAGTAGTGTTGGCTTTTCGGGCATCTTGGGCAGGCGCGGATCGTCGCCCATCAGAAAGTACTTGCCATACTTGGTGGTGAGGTCGAGGCCCATGCCGACCGGGCCCAGCTCGCCGTCCGCCATGTTGAAGAGCGCCGATTTGGAAATGAGGACATCGAGGTCGTCGCTTAATTTGCGCTCCAGCGCGTCGGCGCGCTCCTCCAGGGTCTGAATCGTCGCCATTGGCGCTCCTCCGGGTATCGATTTACCGCCTGTCTGGTGATCTATATCTCCAAGGTCGCGCGGCTCGCAACGGTCGCGGTTGCGATATTGGTCTGGGAGCCCGTCTCGAAGCGTGTTTTGGTTGACTCGCGGTCCGCGCTCTTCGGCTCGATTGCTCGCGATGGAGGAGGTTACGGAGGAGCGCCGAGAGCTGAAAGACCTCGCTATGCGAGAAGGCGTGCTGGCAGACCTGGTCTGGAGGCAGTCGATGTAGTGTTTTAGGCAGCGCCTGATGAGGTCAGCGGATTGATCAGGAAAAGCGCTATACTAGACCGCCAGGAGATTACGGGTACAAGGCGGAGGGTCTATGCAGGTGTTGGCTGCAATTGGTGTTTCGATCGCTGGTCTGCTGGGCGCGCTCATCTGGCTGGTGGTTTTGCTGACGGTCCTGGGGCTGGTGGTCACGGCAATAGCTTTCGCAGTGGACTTTGTCGGCCGCTTGGTAGGCGGGGGCAACGTGGAGGCTGGTTCGGGTTGAGCGCAGCCTCCATGCCGGCTGTTCGCCTTAGTGGCGGGACGGTTGCTGGTACCTGAGCATCACGTCGCGATGGTTGCGTGCCGACTCGTAAATGGCTAGGCAAACCTCCAGGGTGGCTTGCCCCCAGCGGCCGTTATGGAAGATGGGCTTGTTATGAACGACGGCCTCGTAGATTTCGTTGAGTTCGGCGGCGCGTGAGCTGGCGCCGTGGGGTAGGGCGACCTCGTGCTTGCCCTCGTCGTCATAGATGAGAAGTCCGTCGGGGGATTGGCGGATATCGGCCTTCTCGCAGCTAACCAGGACCAAGCCGAAGAACTGCTGGCGGCGCACGATCTTTTCGCCGGCGCCATGGGCAAAACCACCTTCGCGGGCGCCCGCGAAGCGCATGGATTCCTTAAGTCCGGCCTCGTCCTGGACGGCGCGCAGGTTACGGCGAACCTTGAAGTTGGTTTCGGGGTCGCGTGGTTCGCCGCCCTCGCCGACCCACCAATGGAGTTCGGCGGTATCGAAGTGGCCGTAGCCGTTATAGACCACAGTGGCCGAAGCGCCGTCTTCAAATTCCAGAAAGGCGGCATAATTACCTTCCGTGGGGCGAGAAGGGTCCCAAATGCCAGTGGCGCCGCTGACCCGGCGCAGTGGGCGCATCGCGATCTGGCGCACGATATCGACATGATGGGGGCCTTGAACGAAGACCACCCCGCCGCCGCGTGAGGTATCAAGCTCGTGAGCCATGCGCGGGCGGTACATGAAATCGGTGTAATCCCAGCAGTGGATCATCATCAGGCGACCGTATTTGCCGCTGTTGACGATTTCGCTCATCGCGCGGATCGGCGGATCGAAGCTATGGGTATGACCGCACAGGATATGGACGCCATTGCGCTCGGCGGCGGCGTTCATGCGTTCGCATTCCTCCATCGTGAGCGCCATCGGCTTTTCCACGATTACGTGCTTTTTGTTTTCGGCGGCGGCAATCACGTGGGGGCAATGGAGATGATTGGGAGTACAGACGTAGACCACATCCACGTCGGGACAGGTGCACATTTCCTCGACACTGGAGTAGGTTCGGCCGCCGAACCTCTGCTTGAAGACTTCCAGGGCGTCGGGGCGAATATCGGCGGCCGCGGTGACTTTGAGGTTGGGATAATCAGCGAGGAAAGGAAAAATCTGGGTGGTGGCAACGCCCAATCCCGCGACGCCCAGCCTTAAAATTTCAGCCATTATTGATCCTCCGCTTACTCGACTCTTTTTTGCTAAAAACGCCAACCGGAAGCCCGTGCAACCAGCGGTCGGGGTTCGGCAAGCTGGCCAAACTCTGGGTAGGGAGGATTGGCGGGCAATCGCCAGTTGCGCGACAACAGAAGGCGGTTATTGCGATTACTGGTATGGGGTTATGCGCCGGGTGGCGGGGATTTGTCAAACGAACGAGTGGAGACTTTTGCCGGGCGGAGGTTCGTTCTACAATGGGCGTGTGATTATTCCAGCCGAGGTTTTTAGCCGCCGGCGCAAGCATTTCAGCGCTGGAATCGAAGGTGGTATGGCGATTTTACCCAGCGCTCCGGTGGCGGTGCGCTCCAATGACGTCGATTACATTTACCGTCAAGATAGCGATTTTCACTATTTAACGGGGTTTCCCGAGCCCGAGGCGGTAGCGGTATTTGCCCCTGGCTATAGCGGGGGCGAATACATATTGTTCGTGCGACCACGCGACCGCGAGCGGGAGACCTGGACCGGACGGCGGGCGGGAGTCGAAGGCGCCAAAGCGCAATATGGAGCCGACGCGGCCTATCCGATCGAGCAGCTTGAGGATCTCGTGCTAGAGATCATGGCGCGAGTGGATCGGGTCTATTATTCGTTGGGAGCCAATGAGGCGATGAATCAGCGGGTGCTGGCCTGGATGCGGCGCTGTCAGAGCATCCGTCCGCGCAGTGGCATGGGGGCCAGCGCTTTGATGGATCCGCGCGGTTTGATTCACGAGATGAGGTTGTTCAAGGAGCCTGACGAATTGGCGGCGATGCGCCAAGCGATTCGAATCAGCGAGGAAGCGCATCGGCGGGCGATGCGTGAAGCGCGCGGCGGCATGATGGAATGGGAGGTGGAAGCGGCGATCGATTATATTTTTCGGGCGCGCGGCGGTAGCGGCGCCGCCTATCCTTCGATTGTAGCCAGTGGGATTAACGCGACCACGCTGCATTACATAAACAACGATCGACAGATGGAGCGTGGGGAATTACTATTGGTCGACGCGGGTAGCGAGTACGAATGTTATGCTTCGGATATAACCCGCACCTTTCCCATCAATGCGCGCTACAGCGGGGCTCAGCGCGAGCTCTATCAGCTGGTGTTGGATGCGCAGCGAGCGGGGATCGAGGCGGTCAAGCCGGGAGCGACGGTGGATGATCCCCACCAGGCGGCATTGCGAGTGCTGGTGGACGGTATGGTGCAACTGAAACTGTTACAAGGGACGGTGGAGCAGGCTCTGATCGAGGGCAGCTATCGCCGCTTCTACATGCATCGGACCAGTCATTGGCTGGGTTTGGACGTGCACGATGTGGGCAGCTATCGCAAGGATGGCCAGCCTCGTCAGCTGGAGCCTGGGATGGTGCTGACCGTGGAGCCCGGAATCTATGTCAGGGCCGATGACGAGGAAGCGCCTGCCTCGATGCGCGGGATTGGGATCAGGATAGAGGATGACGTATTGGTAAGGGAACAGGGGTGTGAAGTGCTAACGGCAGCAATTCCAAAAAGCATGGATGAGGTGGAGGCGTTGACACAGTAGAATCGCGCGCTTAGGACAAGTGGTCCAGGTAGCGCAGTAGAGTCCGCACGCCGAAGCCGACCGCGCCCGCGGGGGCCATCGGCAGGCGGCTTTTGCTGAAAGCGACTCCTGACAAATCCAGATGGGCCCACGACGGGCAGGAAACGAACTCCTTGAGAAAGAGCGCGCAGATAATGGTTCCGGCATTGCCGGAGGTGCCGATATTGCGCAGGTCGGCAACGTGGCTGCGCAGCTCCTGCGCGTATTCATCGATCAAAGGTAATTCCCACAGGCTTTCACCGGCCGCCTGACCGGCCTGCTTGAGGGCTGCGATTAGGGCGCTATCGGTACCCAGGATGGCTGCCACGCGGGTACCCAGAGCGACGCGCACGGCGGCGGTGAGGGTGCCGGCATCGAGGACGGCCGTGGGCTTGGACTCGCACGCATAGACCAGCGCGTCGGCCAGCACCAGACGGCCTTCGGCGTCGGTATTGAGCACTTCAACAGTGTGGCCGCCGCGGATACGCAGGACGTCGCCGGGTTTGGTGGCGTCGGGCCCGATCGAATTTTCGCTGCAAGGGAGATAGGCGCGGACGCCGATCGCGGGGCGGAAGAAAGCGATCTCACTCATCACGCCAAGCATCAGAGCAGCGCCGGTCATGTCGCGCTTTTGCTCTTCCATCGCAGTAGCGCTTTTGAGATTAAGGCCGCCGGAATCGAAGGTGATGCCCTTGCCGACGAGTGCGATGTGGGGTGCATGGGGGTTGGGCTGATAGGTTAGCTGGATGAAGCGGGGTGGGCGTGAGGCGCCGCGCGCCACGCCCAGCAGCCCGCCCATCCCCAGCCGCTGGATGGCGTCGCGGTCGTAAGCTTCGAAGTGAAGCTGGTTGCGTGTGGCGATAGCGGCGGCGGTATCGGCGAGAAACTCGGGGGTGGCATCTTGGGCTGGGGTATTAATCAAGTCTCGAGACAGGCAAGTCGCCGCAGCTGCTCGCCGGCCGTACTCGAAGGCTCGTTTGTAGTCGGGGCCAAGAGCGGTCCGCGCAATGACGGCCGTGAGCGAAATAGGGGAGTCATCGCGGCGGCTTTTGTATTTGAGAAACTCGTAGGCTCCGAGATCCAGCCCCTCGACGATAGCTTGCAGATGCTCGGGTTGAAGAGTTTCGCCGTCAATCACGAAATGGTGGGCATGAATGGCACGAGCAGACAGAACCGCTTGATCGCCGAGCAGACGCCAGTCCTGCAGGCTAGGGTCGTTACCCAGGCCGCACAGCAACAGATTTTTGGCCGACAGAGAGCTGTAGGTGGGAAGCAACACGCAGCTTCCGGCATTTGCTTGGAAGCGGCGACGTTCGATTTCCTGAACCAAGGCGCCATGGTTGAGACCGCCCAGCTCAGGGATGTGGCTGAGGGAAAGTTGGCTTCGGGTAACTGGAACCACCAGGAGATCGGTGGCAGCTTGGCGGGGCGCGGTCGGTTGTAAAGTCAGATCTTTTATCATCGGCTGTAGGCTTATCAAATCATCGTTCGGCGTTGCGGCTGAGATAGGCCAGGATGTTGTGACGCTCGGGCGCCGTTAAGGCAGGCAAGCCGGCCTGAGCGATTCTGGGCTCCATTGCCCGCATCTGGACCTGCCACATCGCGGCGGTTAGCGAGTGGGGGTTATACGGGCGGTGGCACGAACCGCATCGCCGGACGTAAAGTGCCTCGCTTGGAGAACCCTGTTCGGGAAGAGGGCCCTGGCAGGCGGCAAGCATCGCCGCGGCAAGCAGGCCCACACTAACAAGGATAATACGAGAGGCCGAAGATAACACGTCGGAGCGAACGGCTATTGTTTGAGCGCTATGCCGGAATCGTTAGGCGGCACCTGGAGCAAGGCAATGCGCGCTTCGTCGAGTAGCCAGGTCAAAGTGGCGAGTTTATAGGGCTTTTCATAGAACACCGTACGGATCCCGGTGTTGACCAGGACTTTCATGCACTGAATGCATGGAGAATGGGTGACGTAGATATCGGCGCCCATGATAGCAGCGCCGTTTTTTGCGGCTTGTGTAATGGCGTTGATCTCGGCGTGAATAGAGCGATAGCAATTCTGCTCGATCTCGCCCGTGGGGGCGCGCGATTCATAGATCACGCAACCGGCCTCGCTGCAGTGAGTCAGGCCCGAGGGTGCGCCATTATAGCCGGTGGCCAAGATGTTGCGCTCGCGCACGATAACCGCTCCCACCTGGGCGCGCGGGCAGGTTGAGCGCTCCGCTACCTGGCGGGTGATTTGCATGAAGTACTGGTCCCAAGTGGGTCGCGCCATATCAATTTGCTCCTGAGGTTTAAGTCTGCGCCAACGCGCCGGCCAGGCGCGCGAAATGGTGAGGATGGGCGCAGTTAGATACGATGGTCAAGAGGGACACGCGCACGGGCAGCGGGCTGGAGCACGTTATAGCTTTGGCCCCGGGTTGGAGGGGAGGATGGGGGCGGGGCAAACGAGAAGGGAATTGGGCTAAAGGTCACCACGAACAAGGCGATCGTGAGCAAAGCTGCGGCCTGGCGGCGCGGGTCTAGCGGGGTCTCAGGGTCCAGGGCTGAGGGATGGCGCAAGCCCAGAAAGTAGAGCAGCCCTGCCCACAATAGCCATCCTGGCCAGAACGACCATCCAAACAACGCTGGCACTACGGCGAGCACGATACAGGCAAAAGTACACGCGCGCGAAATGAAATAGTGAAGCCGCCCGAACAGTGCGTAGATCACGTGTCCGCCATCCAGTTGGCCCGAGGGAAGCAGATTGAGGGTGGTGACAAACAGGCCAATCCAGCCGGCGAAGGCCACCGGGTCCAAATTGATCGTCACGGAATTGGGGTCAACTCCAAGCATCCAACGCGCCAAGCCCAAAAATAGGAGGGAATTGCCAAGTTGGAGGCCGCCCGACTGATCCAGGGGCAAGACCTCCGAGCGATGCAAACCTATGATGACCGCAATTACGCTCAGGACAGCGCCGGCCCATGGTCCGGCGGCGCCGATGTCGAACATGACCCGGCGAGTCTGCGCGGCGGATTTCATTCGAATGAAGGCGCCGAAGGTGCCGATGATGAAGATGGAGGGAAAAGGCGCGGGAAGGAAGAAGGGCCAACTGGTTGCGACGCCGTTGCGCCGAGCGGTGATGTAATGGCCCATCTCGTGGCTCAGCAGTATCGCCATTAGGGGGATAGAGAAGGTCAATCCCTTGGCGAGGCTGAATGGATTCAGAAAGGGGTGATTCGCACCGGCCATCAGAGCGCCGGCCGCGGAAGTGGTCCAGAGGGTCAGGAAAAACAAGACCAGGTTGGAGGTGGGGATACCTGTGGCTGCCTGAGGCGCCGGATAAGTCAAAGGGCCTGTTCGCGGAGGCGGAACGTAGCGTGGAATAGTGCTCAAGATGGGGGGGGATTGCTCATCATTCATGGCTGCGCACGTACACGTACCTGCATGCCGACGCGTGCGCCACACGATTGCGCCGCGCTGGCATTGCGAATTGCGATCTCCAAGCGCTCGAAGCTACCAAAGAGGGCCAACAACGTGCCTTCCGGCGCTTCTCCGTAAGTACGAAGAAGTTTGACCTCGCTTCCGTCAGGGATCGTAACCGAAAGCTCCCGGTTGGGAAAGCGGGCCATGAGACGCTCGCAATCGGAACGAGCCAGATTGGTGATGAGGTTACCATAGCCGTCGATGTAGATGACTTCTCCCAGCAGGCTATCTGCCTCAATGCGCGGGTTGGGGATGGCCAGATCGACCAGATCGGTGACAAATGGTCCGAGCTCGGCCAACGCCACTCCAGTGGCGAGATAAGCCGCGGCAGGGGCAAAGACATCGCGACCGTGGAAGGTCGAGCTGAGGGTTGGGAGCCGATAGCGCGGCGAGGTAACGGCGACCGCGCGTTTAAGTCCAGCGGTTTTAAGAGCCAGTGTCAGCAGACCGTTATCAGGAGCGACAAAGTAGGCGCCGTTCGCGCTTTCTACTGCGATTGCTCGGCGCGCGGTTCCTACTCCGGGATCGACGATCGCCACGAAAATGGTAGAGGAGGGGAAATAGGTCCAACTCTCCGCCAGGGTCAGGGCGGCGGCGGCTATGTCCTGCGGCGGGATGCCGTGGGTGATGTCGATGACGCGGGCCTTGGGAGCAATCTTTGCAATCACGGCGTGCAGCACGCCGGCGTAGTGGTCGCGAAAGCCGAAGTCGGTCAGCAGGGCTATCAAGGGATAGTTGGGTTGGGCGGGTGACACAGGTGTGGGAGGGTCGGAAAGTCTGAGTCGACTGGACTTCGGCGCCACGGGATAACGACCTTGCAAGTTTGGTAACAGGCAAAATTGTGACCGTTTTGCCCGTCTGCGGCAAATCCGACGGGCAAAGCCAGGGGAGAAAGAGCGTTATCGTTTCCGTAGTTCAGGCCGGAGGTTGGAGAAGTTTGACAGTGCGCGAAAGGGGTTTTAGACTCTGAGACCACAAGCGGGCGTAATTCAGCGGTAGAATGCCAGCTTCCCAAGCTGGACGTCACGGGTTCGATCCCCGTCGCCCGCTCCAAGCCAAAAAGCCTCGCCAAATCGGAGAGTAAGCCAAGCGCGGGCGGCCCCGAGCAGGGTGCCAAAAGTGCGCGCGAGCGCCGGCCATCATGGCGCCATTGTGGCGCCGGAGGGCAGCTTGGCGCGCCTCGAGCAGGCTTGTCGCCAAGCCGAGGGCGGAGGGATGGGCCGGGCCGGGCTGCCACGCCTGGGGGTATTGGCGGCCGATCGCCGGGAGGCGCAGCCATGACCCGGTGGTGGCGGGTGCGCAACTTCGAGCGCTTCCAGCATTACAAGGACCGCAATCCGCCGTGGATTCGGCTTTACGGGGCGCTGTGGCGCGACCGTGCCTTCTTTCGCCTGCCCGATGCCGCCAAAGCCCATCTCATTGGTCTCTTTAGCCTGGCTGCGCGCCTAGACAACCGGATTCCTAACGATCCCGATTGGCTGGCCCACGAATTGTGCGCTTCCCAGCCAATCGACCTCCAGGCTCTGGCCCAAGCCGGTTTCCTTTTGTCTGTGCCCGACAGTGGGCCAGAGGCTAGCGCCGCGCTTGCATCAGGCGCGCACGATGCGCGCCGCTCTGACTCTGATTCTGAACTGAGTTCTGCTTTTGGATCCGAGACCAGCTCTCCGCAGGCGGCCTGGCGCGATAGCTGCGAGTCCCAAGCCGCCGCGCAATCCCGGATCAGCGCCGCCGAAATTCAAGCTGCGCCAGCTAGTGGAGCAGATGCGAGGGCCAAGGCCGGCAGCGCGGCCAACTCGCGCCGTGCCGAGAGCTGGCCCCCGCGGCTGGTGCTGAGCGAAGCCATGCGCGAGTTCGCCCAGCGGTTGGGAATCGAGCCGGACGAAGAATTCGCGGCTTGGCGCGACGACTGCGCGGCCCATGCGCGGCGCTACGTCGATTGGGAAGCGGCTTGGCGTAATCGCTGTCGCAACGCTGTGCGCTTCGGCCGGCCACCGGCGCGAGCCTCACCCGCGCATGTGCAGGGTGAGCTGCCATTAAAGCGTCAACCAAACCTCGGTCTTACTGCGAGCGCGCCGGTGGAGATGGCGCTACGCCGACTGCGCGAGGCAGTAGGGCGCCAGGAAACCGAAGAGGAAAAGAAAATATGAACGAAGTGGAAGGCAAACGAATTGTGGCGATTTTAGCGGCCGCCTACCCCAACTGGCGGCCCAACGAAATAACGCTGCAACTGTACGAACGTATCCTACGCCCGCTGCCCGCGGCGTTGGCGGAGCGCGCGGTGCTCGATGCGATCCATTCGGCCGCAGCCTTCGCGCCGCCGGTGGGGGCGCTATGCGAGCGGGTGGGACAACTGGCCTGCGCCGAGGGTGAGTTGGACCCGGCGCAGGCGTGGGGCCAAGTACAGAGCGCGATTCGGGCCACGGGATGGTACAAAACGCCGCGTTTCAGTTCGCCGGCGCTGCGGCAGACGGTGGCGGCGCTGGGTTGGAGGGAGCTGTGCGCCACCAGCAATCCCGAGACCATGCGCGCCCATTTCTTGCGCTTATTCGAGCGGTTTCAAAAGCGGCTGATAGCCACCCGAGTGGCTCAGCTATGCACGGGCAACGATTGTCCGCGGCTGGCGGCGGGCTGGAGTGAGGAGGAACCCACTCAGCCCGCAGTGCGTCGGGACGGCTAACGGCGGAGGAGAGCGGAGAGCATGGCACGTAAGCGAGGACGGAAACGACGCTTCGATGAAATGGCCAATGCACGGGCGGCCGAAGTGCTGGCGAAATTGATGACGCCGGAAATTGTATTACCGGTGCAGCTCAAGTCGGAACCCGAGGATTCGCCCGAATTTGGCTTGCTGCGGACTTTGCTGGTAGGGGCGGTCAGCGAGTTTATCGATTCCTTCAAACCGTCGCGCAGCCCGGATCAGGCCGAGCGGCGGCGGCTCAACCGAGCGGTGGCAGAAAGCTGGTTCGCGGGGGATCCCGGGGCTCCAATCGAATTCGAGACCTGCTGTGCCCTGTTCGGGATGAGTGGCGACGAAGTGCGGCGGGAGATCGCGCGGCTGCGCGAGCGGCTGGTCGTGCAAGAGGCGGCTGCCCACGCTATCGCGCCGACCGCAAAGAGTCGCAGCACGGTCCACGAAATCAAACGACGCGACAAGCCACAGGCCGACGAAGGCAGCGAGGTTATGGGAGCGGAGCTGGCGCCACCTTTTTGGATTCCTGCTGCCGAAGTTGAGAGCGGAGTGACAGAGTTTTTAAGCACTATAGGAGAATAAAAAGTGGAAGCTCAAATGGAGGCAGTACTGCGCCAAGCCTTGGAGGCGGTCAGCGTGCGGATGGCAGATGGGCGGCGCGATGTCCAAGCGGATTACTGCGAGGGTTGCCAGGGGGCGGGGTTGCATGGCAGTCAGCGCCAGTGCGGCTGCTGGTGCCATCGGGCACGGGCGCTGCTGGAAGAAGCCGGGGCGCCAGCCGAATGCGATCCTGGCGGGGCGGGCCAGCAGGGCGCGACGCGGGGTGTGCCGGCAGGGCAGATCGTCGCGGCAGGGGTGGCCAAGCAGCGCCGGCCGCATCGGGCGCGACGAGTGGAGCGAAATTAGGGACGTTTCGGAGCGGGCGGGGTCGATCGAGCAGGGCTAATGCCGTAGCATCGGGCGACCATGGAGCCAGCGCGCGTGTTGCCGGCCAAGGGCGAGCCGGTGTTCGCCTGGAGCGACGCCGTGCGCGCGGTGGCGGCGGCGACAGTAGGTACAACGATCGAGTTTTACGATTTTTTCGTCTATGGCATGGTTGCGTCGCTGATTTTCGATCGGCTGTTTTTCCCCCATCAGAGCGTGTATGCGGGAACCTTGCTGGCGCTGTCCACCTTCGCCGTCGGATTTGTTGCCCGTCCAGTAGGGGCGGCGCTGTTCGGCCATTTTGGCGACCGCATCGGGCGCAAGGCCACCTTGATGGTGACCTTGATGCTGACCGGGGCGAGCACGGTGGGAATCGGGCTGGTGCCCACCTACGAGCGCATCGGCTTGTGGGCGGCGGGTTTGCTGGTCAGTCTGCGGGTGATCCAGGGGCTTGCGCTCGGTGGCGAATGGGGCGGCTCGGTACTGATGGCGATCGAGTGGGAGCGCTTTGACCTTCGCCGCGGCCTGTTCGCGGCCTTTCCCCATCTAGGGACCCCGGCGGGAATGCTGCTAGCGGCCGGCGCACTGTACGCCTGCAATCACACGATGAGCGCGCAGAGCTTCGTGGCGTGGGGCTGGCGGGTGCCCTTTTTACTCAGCGCGGTCTTGTTCGGGATCGGGCTGTATATCCGGCTGGGAATCAAGGAGACGCCGGATTTCGATCGGCTCAAGCGGGTGGAGGGGTTGGCGCGTTATCCACTGGCCGAGGTCTGGCGCGGCTACCGGCGCGAGGTGGTGCTGACGGCGCTGGCGCGGTCGGCCGAGCAGGGGCCATTTTATATTTTCATGACCTTGGTGTTGGCTTATGGCACACAGCATCTGGGACTGTCGCAGGGGCTGTTGCTGCGTGCGCTGACGCTGGCCAGTGCGCTGGCATTGGTAACGACCCCGTTTTGGGGCTTTGTTTCGGATCTGCTCGGGCGGCGCACGATGTACCTGATCGGGGCGGGGACGCTCACGCTTTACGCGATGCCCTACTACTGGTTGTTGGATACGCGACGGCCCTGGCTGGTAAGCGTGGCTATAATCCTGTCGCTGATGACGCACGACATGATGTACGGCCCGCAAGCGGCGATGGTGGCCGAAGTGTTTCCCTTACGGGTGCGCTACAGCGGGGCCTCGCTGGGCTATCAGCTAGCCTCGGTGGTATCGGGAGGGCCCGCCCCGCTGATCGCCGCCTTCCTGCTCCATCGCTTTGGCACGCCCTACGCAATTGGCGCTTATTTAATGGTCTTGGGTGTGCTGTCGCTGGTATCGACCAGTTTGTTGCCGGCGGCGGCGCCGGCACGGCCGCAGGAGAGTGCGGCTTTGGCGCCCCGCAGCCTTTAAACGTAATGCGAAAATAACCGCACGACCGCTTATCCCCTCCATCCGCGCATTTTGACTCCCTGCCGTGCGTGAGAGGGATGGCGTAGGCCTCCCGCGGAACGTCACAGCCGAATTGGCGTGGAGCAACTGCGCGCAGCTACACTGATAGCAGGGGTGTGGCCGAGGTTGGGGAGGTGGGCGTGGCGCGGGCGAGCGGTGGGGCGCGGATCAAAGCGATGCGCGGCGACCTGGTGCAGTACTGCCAGGCGATCAATCCGCAATGGCAGCCGGCGCGCCATCTGCGCTACTTGGCTCATTGGCTGATGGCGGCGGAACGGCGGGAGGTGAGTCGGCTGCTGATCACGATGCCGCCCCAACATGGCAAGTCGTGGACGACTAGCCAGCATTTTCCGGCCTGGTACCTGGGGCGCCATCCTGCGCATTCGATCATCACAGCCGCCTACAACGAAGCCAAGGCGCTGGACTTTGGCCTGTCGGTCAAGGACCAGGTCAACGATCCGTTGTTTCGCGAGGTGTTTCCCCAGTGTGAAGTCCGGCGCGATTCCAACAGCGCAGTAAAATTCACGACCAGCGCAGGGGGGACATATTTCGCGATCGGACGGGGTGGTTCGGCCACCGGACGGCGGGCGGATCTAATCATCATAGACGATCCCTACAAGGACGAGGGGGAAGTTCGCAGCGCGGCGGTGCGGCGCCAGATTCGCAGCTGGTGGAACAAGGTGCTGTACACGCGGCTGGCGCCCCAAGCGCTGGTGATCGTAATTCATACGCGATGGGATGAAGGCGATCTAATCGGCTGGCTCGTGAGCGAGCATCGGCAGGAGAACTGGACGCGGATCAATTTGCCTGCGCTAGCGGAGGAAAACGATGCGCTGGGACGCCAGCCCGGTGAGGCGCTGTGGCCCGAGCGCTATCCGGTGGATGAGCTGGAAAAGCGCCGGCGCAACGATCCGCTGGGCTTCCAGGCGCTCTATCAGCAACGGCCGGCAGGAGCTGGGGCACGAATGTTCCAGCGCGAGTGGATGGCCGGCAACCAGCCTCGATGCCGCTTCGACGCGGTGCGCTATCCGCCCAACTACCGAGCGATGAACAAGGTGATGCTGGTGGATCCGGCCAATTCCAAGAGCGGCACGGCGGACTACACCAGCATGTGGGTGCTAGGGCTGGCGGCGGATCAGAATATTTACGTCTTGGATATGGTGCGCGAACGGCTGGGACTGACCCAGCGCGGCGATTTGGTGCTGGAACTCCATCGGAAATGGCAGTTCGCCGGCGGACGCTCGACGGTGGCTTACGAGTCCTATGGGCTACAGGCCGATATCGCATACTTACAAGATAGAATGGGGCGGGAGAACTACCGTTTTCCGATAAAGCAGGTGGGTGGGAAGCTGTCCAAGCCGGATCGGATCGGGCGGCTGGTGCCATTGTTCAAGGAGGGGCGGTTGCTGTTTCCGTTTAATCTGTATCGGACCAACAGCGCGGGGGTGGAGGAGGATTTGGTCGAGCTGTTTATCGAGCAGGAGTATTGCAATTACCTGGTCGGCGGAGGCGGTTGCGAGCATGACGACATGCTCGATGCGCTCTCACGCCTGTTAGACGTCGAACTGGTGTGGCCCAGTCCGGAAGGAGGCGCGGGGCGGGGCGAGGAGTTGAGACAGTGGCGCGAACGGCGCCGTGGCGGGCGCAATAGCTGGATGTCGGTGTAGCGGCAGGCGAGCACAGAAGATTAAGAAGGGCGAGCAGGCAGGCTCACGCGGGAGGGACGGACGAGCCGCCGCTCTGACCAAGGGTCCGTCTTCCAACCACGGGTAACGGGCTTGACAAGGGCGCAAGGAAGCGCGGAGAAGGGAAGCCGAACGGGGCGCATCAGTTGCGGAGGGTCAAGCGATGAGCGGAACAAGGCGGGCCTGGGCGGTGATACTGAGTCTGCTCTTTATCCAGCTTTTTACCTTCGGGCCCACGGCAAGCACGCTTGGCGTATTTTTCCGCCCCTTAATTCAGAGTTTTGGATGGTCGCGCGCGCAAGTTTCCTGGATCGCGCTGGGATACTCCTTTGCCCTGGGAACAGGTGCTTTCGTTTGCGGT
>DATGLK010000021.1 GCA_035294265.1 Candidatus Binataceae bacterium | reverse complement strand
GCGTCGGCCTCACGCATCGGGGCATCGACTCGGCCCGGAACCTGCGAGGCGGAGACCAGGTTGCTGCCCAGCTCTTCGTGGAGCAAGGGGGCGTTCTTGGCCAGCGCCGCTTCGGGGTCGGTCACCGCATCCAGCGGTTCGTACTGCACTTCGATCAGATCGAGGACATCCTGGGCGTGATACGCATTATCGGCCACTACCACCGCCACCGCCTCACCCACGAAACGCACCTTGCCGCGCGCCAGCACCGGATGGTCGGGTAGTTTGGGCACCGGCGCCACGCAGGGCAGGGGACCGATACGGCCCTTGAGATCCTCGCCAGACAATGCGCAGATCACGCCGGGGGCGTTGCGCGCGGCGCTCAAATCAATCGAAAGGATACGGGCGTGGGCGTAGGGACTGCGCATGATTACCGCCACCGCCATTTCCGGCAATCGCACATCATCGCAGTAGGTAGCGGCGCCCGCGATTAGGCGCGGATCTTCGCGCCGTTTGACTCGCGCTCCGACAAATTTAGGTACTACCGCCATCGGATTGTCTCCTTGCCGAAAACTGGTGGCCGACTTGCTGAGCTGATGGATTGGACCTTCAGCCTGATTGGCGCATGCGCTGGGCCGCGTAACTGACGGCGTTGACGATATGCTGATAACCGGTGCAGCGGCACAGGTTGCCTTCCAACGCGCGCCTTATCTGGGCCTCGTCAGGGTCAGCATTGTGTGCCAGCAGGTCGGCGGCGGTCATGATCATGCCCGGCGTGCAGAAGCCGCATTGCAGGCCGTGTTCGTTCCAGAAACCCTCTTGCAGTGGATGTAATTCGCCGCTTGGCGCCAACCCTTCGATGGTAGTGACCTGGCAGTCTTGGGCCTGAACCGCCAGCATCGTGCAGGCCTTGACCGCGCGTCCGTTGAGCAAGACGGTACAGGCCCCGCATAAGGAAGTTTCACAACCGACGTGAGTGCCGGTCAGGTTGAGCCGATCGCGTAGATAATGGACCAGCAAGAGCCGGGGTTCGACCTGGTCGGTTCGCGCCACGCCATTGACCGTCAGCCTGATTTCCATCGTGCTTGCCTCGTTGGTGAATAAGGCATTTTCTACTCAGCGCCTGGCTTGGGCATAGCAAAACTGCTGGCCGGGGCCAACTCTCGCGGTTGCGCCTACGTCCAGCGTGATTAAATTCTTTACCAAGCGAGGGGCTAGGCGTAACTCAAAAGACATGAACTTAAATCGTTATACTGAAAAGGCCCAGGAAGCTTTGGGGCGGGCGCAATCAGCGGCCAGCAGCCGGCAAAATCAGGCGGTGGACGTCGAGCATCTGCTGGCCGCGCTGCTGGAGGACGAGTCCGGGCTGGCGCCATCTATTTTGAAGCTGGCTGGGGTGGACGTCAGACAGGCGGCCAGCCGGCTGGAAGCCGAGTTAGCCCGGCTGCCGCGTGTCAGCGGTTCGGGTGCCGACGCCGGGCAGGTTTATATGACCCAGCGGCTGTCGCGCGTGCTGGCGCGCGCGGAGCAGGAAGCGGGCCAACTCAAAGACGAATATGTCTCGATCGAGCATCTGCTACTCGCCATTTTCGATGAGCCCGGCGCGGCGGGCAAGGTGCTGCGGGACCTGGCGCTGACTCGTGACAAACTGATGGATGCGCTGCGCAAGGTGCGCGGCAATCAACGGGTGACCTCGGCCAATCCCGAGGCCACCTACCAGGCGCTGGAGCGCTACGGGCGCGATCTGACCCAACTGGCGGCGGCGGGCAAGGTCGATCCGGTGATTGGGCGCGATGAAGAGATCCGCCGCGTGATCCAGGTGCTGTCGCGCCGGACCAAGAATAATCCGGTACTGATCGGCGAGCCGGGAGTCGGCAAGACCGCGATCGTGGAGGGGCTGGCGCAGCGGATCGTGCGTGGCGACGTGCCCGAAGGGCTCAAGAACCGGCGCGTGGTCGCGCTGGACATGGGCGCGCTGGTGGCGGGGGCGAAATTCCGCGGTGAATTCGAGGAGCGGCTTAAGGCGGTTCTGAAGGAAGTGCAGCAGGGCGAAGGCGAGATTGTCCTGTTTATCGACGAGCTGCATACGGTGGTTGGGGCGGGTGCGGCAGAAGGCGCGATGGACGCTTCCAACCTGCTCAAGCCGATGCTGGCGCGCGGTGAGCTGCATTGTATCGGTGCCACCACCCTAGACGAGTATCGCAAACATATCGAGAAGGATGCGGCGCTGGAACGGCGGTTTCAGCCGGTGCTGGTGGACGAACCCAGCGTGGAGGACACCATTTCGATCCTACGCGGGCTCAAGGAGCGCTACGAAGTTCACCACGGGGTGCGGATCAAGGACGGCGCGCTGGTGACTGCGGCGGTGCTCTCCAAGCGCTATATCGCCGACCGCTTTCTGCCCGACAAGGCGATTGATTTGATCGACGAAGCCGCGGCACGGCTACGCACCGAGAAAGAATCGCTGCCGGTGGAGCTGGACGAAGTCAACCGGCGGATCATGCAACTGGAGATCGAGCGCGAAGCCTTGCGGCGGGAGACCGACGCCGCCTCGCGCGAGCGACTGGAGCGCTTGGAGAAAGAGTTGGCCGAAGTGCGCGAGCGGCACGACGGCTTGCAGGCCCAATGGCAGCGCGAGAAGGGCGGCTTGGAGGAATTGGCCAGCACCAAGGCGGCGATCGAGCAGACCCGCCAAGAAATCGAAAAGGCCCGGCGCGACTATGACCTCAACCGCTTGGCCGAATTACAGTACGGCAAACTGGCCGGCTTAGAGAAGAAGCTGGCCGAACAGGAGGCGGCTTTGACCGCGCGCGCCGGCGGTGAGCGCATGATTAAGGAGGAGGTGGACGAGGAAGATATCGCGCACGTGGTGGCACGCTGGACCGGCATCCCCGTGCAGCGCCTGATGGAAGGCGAAGTGAAGAAGCTGGCCCATCTTGACGATGAGCTCCATCAGCGCGTGGTTGGCCAGGACGAGGCGGTTTCGGCGGTGGCCGACGCGGTGGTGCGGGCGCGGGCGGGCTTGAAGGATCCCAATCGCCCGATCGGCTCCTTTATCTTTTTAGGCCCTACCGGTGTGGGCAAGACCGAGCTGGCGCGGGCGCTGGCCCAATGTCTGTTCGACGACGAAGCGGCGATGATCCGCATCGACATGTCGGAGTACATGGAAAAGCATACTGTGTCCCGCCTGGTCGGCGCCCCCCCCGGGTACGTCGGCTACGACGAAGGAGGCCAACTCACCGAGGCGGTGCGCCGGCGTCCGTATAGCGTGGTGTTGTTCGACGAGATTGAAAAGGCGCATCAGGATGTCTTCAACATCCTGCTCCAACTGCTTGACGACGGGCGTTTGACCGACGGCCACGGGCGGACAGTGGACTTCCGCAACTGTATCGTGATCATGACCTCCAATATCGCAAGTCAGCTCATCCTGTCGTTTCGGGGCAAGGATTACGAGCAGATGAAAGAGCAGTGCCTGGAAGTATTGCGCCAGAATTTTCGGCCTGAGTTTCTCAACCGAGTCGACGAAATCGTGGTCTTCCATCCGTTGGCCAAAGAGGAGTTGCGTGTGATCGTCGATATCCAGTTACGCCGGCTACGCGAGCGGCTGGCCGAGCGGCATATCGAACTGGAGCTGACCGATCGCGCGCGCGATTATCTCGCCGAGCATGGCTACGATCCGGTTTACGGAGCGCGGCCGCTGCGGCGCATGATCCAGCGCGAGCTGGAAACCGCGCTGGGCCGCCGACTCATCAGCGGCGAGGTGCACGAGCACAGCCGGGTGACCGTGGATGCGGGCGCGGGCGGTTTGGAATTCCATCCCGGCGCCCCCGCCTCCGCCGCGGCCTGAGTGAGCGCAGGGCCGGCGACCCGGCCCTGAAACAGACTTGGCCGTTTTTTAGTCCTGAGCCTCCTATGGAGGGCGGCGCGGAGTCTAGGAAACTGGTCAGGGGGCGTCAGGATTCGTCGCGCAAGGTGAAGGTGGCTGGCCAGTAGATGGGGCCAAATTCGGGAGCTGGGAGCTTGCCGCTGCCGAAGACGTCGCGCGGCTGGACCTCGAAGGTCAGCGCGCCCTCGATTATGTCGATGTCTACCATGCCGTCGCCCAGGTACAGGTCGATCGAATAGCTCCCTGGCATCAGGGGCGGCCGCTCCAGGCGACAGATGATCGTCCCCTGCCGGCAACGGGAATCGTCAAAGTCTCGCATCCATTTGTTGTTCACTCCCAACAGCGGGTCGCCATGCGGGCTGCGCAAGGCGATGCCCAAGGAGGGCGTCAGGCTGGTAGTGCCGCAATCGAAACTGACCGCGATGGAGAACGATTCACCCATCGCGACGCCGCCGCTTAACATCTCACGTTCGTTGCGCAGCGCGACCTCCGTCATCACGGCCTGCGAGTTGCGGGTGCGGCCGGAATGGCCGCGCAGCGAGCGCTGGCCTGCGTCGCGATCGGAATGACGAGCCAGATAATGGTCGATTATCTGGGCGGGCGGGCCGTGAGCAATCAGTTGTCCGCCTTCGATTAGGATGCAGCTATCGCACAACGACTGGATGGCGGTCATGTTGTGGCTGACGAACAGCACGGTACGGCCTCCGCGCGCGACCTCGTTGATTTTGCCCAAACATTTCTTTTGGAAGGCGGCGTCGCCCACCGCCAGCACCTCGTCCACCAGCAGAATTTCGGGTTGCAGATGGGCGGCGACCGAAAAGGCCAGCCGCACATACATCCCGCTGGAGTAGCGTTTGACGGGGGTATCGAGAAAACGGTCGAGTTCGGCGAACGCGACGATCTCGTCGAATTGACGCACGATCTCGGCGTGCCTCATCCCCAGGATCGCGCCGCTTAGAAAAATGTTCTCGCGTCCGCTTAGTTCTTGATGGAAACCGGTACCGACTTCCAGTAGGCTGGCCACGCGGCCGTACAGCTCGACCCGCCCGCTGGTGGGCGCGGTAATGCGCGCCAGCACCTTCAGCAGAGTGGACTTACCCGCGCCATTGCGGCCCACTAGACCAAGCACGGCACCGGGTGCGACCTCCAGGTTCACATCGCGCAGCGCCCACATATATTGGGCGCCGTGGCGCGGGGTGCTGGCGCGCCGTGGGAGGCGGATGGCAGCCGTCAAGGTGTCGCGCAGAGTGTAATAATTGTCGCGTTGGCCCAGCCGGTAGCGCTTGGAAAGTTGTTCGACGCGGATGATCGATTTCATCGCCGTCAGATCAGGTCCGCGAACTCGCGCTCCATGCGCTGAAAGATGCTGGCGGAAGCGACCAGCAGGGCGGCGATGGTCGAAACCGTTAGCGCCAGCGGCAACCAAGGCAGCGGGCGACCGGCGATGGCGGCGCGAAAAGCCTGGATGATGCCGGTGAGCGGATTGAGTAGCAGCAGCCAGCGAAAACGGCTGGGAACGAAGCTGGTGGGGTAAATCACCGGCGTCAGAAACATCCAAAGCTGAAGGGCGAAGGGCAGGGCGTAGCGCACGTCGCGGTACTTGACCATCAGAGCCGATAAGCCCAGGCCGACGCTCAGCGCCGCCAGCGCATCGATCAGTCCCAGGGCGGGGAGCAGCAGCATCTTGGGCCGCAAGGCAATGCCGTACCAGGGTAACAATCCCAACAGCAGCAGTGCCGCAATCAGGAAATCAACCAGGGTGGCGGCCACCGAGGCCGCGGGTAGCAGCAGGCGTGGGAAGTAAACCTTGGTCAGCAGATTGCTGCTGACCAGCAGGCTGTTAGAGCTGGTTCCCACCGCGGCGTTGAAGAAATTCCAGGCTAGCAGGCCACAATAAGAAAAAATGGCGTAGGGGAGGCCGTCGGAGGGCAGGTGGGCGAGCCGCCCAAATAGGAGGGTGAAGACCGCCATTGTCAATAGCGGTTGCAGCACCACCCACAGCACCCCAAGCACGGTCTGCTTGTAGCGAACCTTAACGTCGCGCCAAGCCAGGAAGTAGAACAGGTCCCGATGGCCCCACAGATCGTGCCAATCGATCCTGGCCCAGGCGCGCCCGCCGTCGATAACCAGCAGCGGTAGCATGGGCAGCGTGACCGTTTCCGACCTGCTCCGCCCCTGTGCCGGGGAGCTGCCGAAATCGGCGTCTTCGGCCTCCAACCGGTTCATTAGGACGCTATTGTGATCTACGAGGGGCGACAACACCAGCTTCGCAAGCTCTGCTTGATGGCGAACACGATGAGAAAGCGCGCTGTGTGGGGAAAAGGTAGCAGATTGCATCCCTGATTGAGTAGTCCGAGCATAAAGTGTAACAATCTAGCGCTTTTCTCGGAGAATAAGCTTTCTTCCCGAGGGCAAAGGAGACGAGGGCGATGGGCGGGTGCTTGAAAACTCTTGTCATTCAATCACGTTGGATGGCTGTGGTGTCGGTCGCCGCGGGACTGGGAATGGTTGTGGCAGGTTGCGGAAGTGGCAGTAGTAGCTCCACCCCGGCCCCCACCAGCCTAACCTTCTCCACCGGCGGTGAGTTGCCCCAGGGAATCGGGATCGACGCCGACGGAAACGCCTGGATCGCAAACGAAGATAGCAACACGGTCACCGAGCTGTCCCCAAGCGGCGCGGTGATTGCGACCATAACCGTGGGCAGCGCACCACACGGGGTCAAGATCAATCGGACCGCGGGCCAGCTCACCAGCGGTCAGATCTGGGTAGAGAACACGGGCAGCAGCAACGTTACGGTGCTTAGCGCTAGCGGCAAGGTTATCAATACCTATCAGACTGGGCCCGGCGATACCCAGCCCCAGCATGCCGTCTTCGATAGCCAGGGCAACGCCTGGGTTACCAATCAAGCCGCCGATAACGTGGTCCAGATCAGCCCCAACGGCAATATTTTGACCACGGTGGCGCTGCCTTCCAATACCAATCCGCACGCGATTGCCGAGGATGCTTCGGACAACCTGTGGGTCGCGGGTTACAGCAGCGGCACGGTGACCAAGATCACCTCCGCCGGTAATATTGTAGGGACCTTTGTGGTCGGGCAGAAACTTACCGGCAATGCGATCGATCTCGTCGGCAACCTGTGGCAATCGGTTTCGGCCAGCGCGGCGGTGGCCGAGCTGTCGCAGAGTGGGAATCTGATGGGAACCTTCACAGTCGGCTCGACCCCGCGCGGGGTGACTATCGATCGGGCTGGGCAGGGGCAGGTGTTTGTCGCCAATCAAGGCTCCAATAATGTTACGGAGCTCAGCCCCAGCGGCGCCGTTATCGCCACCTTCGCGGTGGGTTCGCAGCCCGAGAACATGGCAGTGGATGAGCAGGGCAACCTGTGGGTGACCAATGCCGGCAGCGACAGCGTTACGGTACTGCTTCACGTGGCGCCTCCGGATCTCTCCGGCGATGACAGTTCTGACGGCTAGGAGAAGCCGCGCGGGGTTGGTCTTGGCCAGTCCAAGCCTCCAAGCGCGCGGCTAAAACTCGGCTTGACCCTGGGTCGAACCCGCTTATATACGATATGGCAGGTTGGTCGTGCGGGCCTGCGCGACCTGCCCTGTCTGGAAGAATCGTGTTAGACTCGACTAGCTGGGTGCGATGTGAAACACACATCTGGGGTGCGGCGATATGTTGGAGGGTTTGGGACCGCGTTGATTGCCTGCGCGCTGACCCTCTTGCCGATGCCGGTAGCTGCGGCCCCTCAGGAATTTCAAGTCGCGGGCTTGATTGCGATGGCCAGCGAATTGTTGCCCGGCGCAGCGCAATACCAGGCGCCTTTGCGGGGGGTACCGCCCTCGTCGATTGCGCTGGCTAGTCCGCATCGGCCATGGCAGGAGGCGCCGATGCGCTCCTGGATTGCAGATGCGGGTGGCTGCGCTAGGTGCCAGGATTGGGCCGGCAATATTGTCATTGCCGAGCCGGCCAGCGCGCTCGCCATCGAACGCGCGCCTCCTACGAACTGAAAATCACGCCTCATTCCCTAAATCGCTCGCATTGGCGCGACCGACTACGTCAGTTGTGCCCAAGGCAGAGCGAAATGCCAGTGGATGTATAAGTTATGGACCTCGAAGTATGGGAAGGTTTCGGTTGGTGCCAATAATCCAAAAATCGGCGCTTCTTAAAGCAATTGCGTGGGCGGCGCCGATGGCTGCCACTTTGCTCGGCCTGCTTGCGCTGGCGGGCTGCGATGGGGGGCGCCTCAAACCCGCGCAAGCTCAGGAACCACAAGTCAGCGTCCTGCCCGAGTTGCTGCGTCAACCTGACGGTATAGAGGCGATGCGGCTGCCTTCCCATATTGAGGGGTTGACCCTGGCGGAGGTCCACAATGTGCTTCAGCCCGGGGTTTTGGAAACCACGGGCAAGATTAGTTTCGACGACCGCCGGGTCGCGACGATCGCGTCGCGAGTGGCCGGGCGGGTCGAACAAGTGTGGGTGTCGCAGTGGGATAACGTGCGGCGAGGCCAGCCGATCGTAACGCTTTACAGTCCCGACTATATGACCGGCGAGGCCGAATACCTGCAGGCGCGGGCCACCGCGCAAATGAAGTTGGGGCCTGACGCCAGTGAGTTGGGAGCCTCGATGGTGGCCGCGGCGCAGCGCAAACTAGAGTTGCTGGGATTGCCTCCCGAGGAGATCGCCGCGTTGCGTGTGCCTAGTGCGACCACCGTGGTGCGTGCGCCAATCGCCGGTACGGTGGTGGAAAAAAAGGTCCTGCGCGGCGCCTTGGTTAATCCCGGCGATCAACTGTTTACCGTGGGCACGCTTGAACAGGTTTGGATCACCGCCGACGTCTACGAGGACGATCTGGCGCGGGTGAGGGTCGGTCAGCAGCTCATCGCCGAAACCCCGGCATTTCCCGGTGAACTGTTCAAAGGCGTGGTGGCGCGCATCAGCCCGGCGATCGATCCGGATACCCATACGGCCCAACTGCGCTGCCAGGTGGCCAATCCCGGACTCAAGCTAAAGCCCGAGATGCTGGCCCGGGTCCGCATCGTTACACGCCCGGGGCAGGCGCTGGTGGTGCCACAGGCTGCTCTGGTCTTCGATGTCAACGCCTATTTTGCCTATGTCGAGACTGCGCCGGGCCGGGTGGTGCGCCGCCGGGTGACTATTGGTCCGTGGGGCAGAGAGGGTTATGTGCGAGTGCTCAGCGGACTTGTGGCCGGCGACCGCGTGGTAGAAGGCGAGTCGATCCAGGTCGATACGTTGTGGCATCAGGCCCACGGCGTGGGTGCCTGAGGCGCCGCGATGATCCCGGCCATAATGGAATTGGCCTTGCGCCAGCGTGTGGTGGTGGTGGGTCTGGCCGTTGCTCTGCTGGTCGCGGGAATGTTTTCCTTCCATCGGCTCGATATCGAAGCCTACCCCGATCCGGTGCAGCCGTTGGTGGAGGTTTTGACCCTGCCCAGCGGCCTGTCGGCCGAGGAGGTAGAGCGAATTGTAACCGTGCCAATCGAATACGCGGTAAGCACTTCACGTGGGCTGGTGCGGATGGACTCGATCTCGCTCTTCGGCCTATCCGATATTCGCTGCTATTTCGATTGGGACAGCGACTATTATTGGGATCGCGAGGAGGTCATCAACAACCTCAGCTTCGTGACCCTGCCGGCGGGGATCACGCCGGGCATTTCGCCGGAAAATCCAATCGGCGAGATCTATCGCTACACGGTGGAAAGCCCGCAACACGACATGATCGCGGAGAAAACGATCAATGACTGGGTAGTGGCCAGACAGCTTCAGACCGTGCCCGGAGTGATCGGGGTCAGCACCTTCGGTGGGCTGACCAAGGAATATCACGTCGACGTCGATCCCCAGTTGCTCCAGCACTACGGGATTTCGCTCTCCACGCTGACAAGCGCGATCGCCAACTCCAATACCAATGCCGGCGGCAATTACCTGACCGTGGGTGAACAGGCCTTCGATGTGCGTGGGATTGGCCTGATTCATAGCCTGAGCGATATCCGCGATATCGTACTATCAGCCAACAAGGGCACCCCAATCAGCGTGCGCAACGTCGCTGATGTCAGCGTGGGCTATGCCCCGCGTCTTGGGGCGGTGGGGATGAACGGGCGCGACGAGGTCACCGAAGGGATCGTGCTGATGCGCAAGTACGGCAAGACTTTGCCGACCTTGCGAGGGGTCGAGCGCAAGGTCGCGGAGCTCAACCGCAACGGCCTGCTTCCCCCCAACTATCGCATCGTGCCCTATTACGACCGCACCAGTCTGGTTGACACGACCTTGCGAACGGTACTGGAGAACCTAACCGTCGGAATGGTGCTGGTGTTTTTGGTGCTGGTGTTTTTTTTGGGCAATGTGCGCGCCGCGCTGATTGCCGCGGTGAATATTCCGCTGGCGCTGTGCGGGGCCTTTATCCTGATGCGTTACAACGGGACGGCCGCCAACCTGATTTCGCTGGGCGCCATCGACTTCGGGATCATCATCGACAGCACCGTGATCGTGGTCGAGAACATCCATCGCCATCTGACCGCCACCGATACGCCGCGCGACGGTCTGGGGGTACAGCGCGGGGCGCAGGAAGTAGGCGGGGCGATTTTCTTCTCCACCCTGATTTTCGTAATCGCCTTTTTGCCGCTGTTTACGATGCGCGGCGTGGAAGGGGCGATCTTTTCACCGATGTCGCACACCTATGCCTATGCGCTGGGTACCGCGATTGTGCTGGCAATCACGCTTTCGCCAGTGCTGGCCTCCTACCTGCTGGCAGGTGGCGACCGGGAAGGGCGCAACTTTATCTGGCTTGGGCTGCGCCGCTTTTATCATGGGATTTTTGTGCGCGCCCTCAGCTGGCCGCGCCTGACTTTGACCATAATCCTGCTGCTGGCTGCCGCCGGCTTCTCGCTTTTCCCCCGCCTGGGCGGCGAGTTTCTACCCAAATTGGAAGAGGGCAATATCTGGGCGCGGGCCACGATGCCGTTGACCATATCGCTGGATCACGGCGCGCTGCTTGCCAACCGCATGCGCGCGGTCTTCAGCTCTTTTCCCGAGGTTACCAACGTGGTCTCGCAACTGGGACGTCCCGATGACGGGACCGAGACCACTGGCTTCTTCAACATTGAATTCAGTGTCGATCTCAAGCCGCAGGAACAGTGGCCGCGCGGACTGAGCAAGGTCCAGTTGGTCTCCCAGATGGACGCACGCCTGCGCCGCGCCTTTCCCGGCGTGTCTTTCGGCTATTCGCAAAACATCGAAGACAACGTTGACGAGGCGATGTCGGGAGTTAAAGGGACCAATTCGGTCAAGGTCTTCGGTCCAGACCTGGCGGCGGACGAGCGGGTGGCCAATCAGGTGATGCGGGTGATGGGCCGCGTGCGTGGCATCACCGACCTGGCGGTCTATCGGTCGTTGGGGCAGCCCAACGTGCTGATTACACCCGATCGGGAGGTCTGCGAACGGTACGGGCTTAACGTGGGGGACGTTAACGCGGTGATTCAGGCCGCCATTGGCGGCCAGTCCGTGACCCAGGTACTGCAGGGCGATCGCAGTTTCAACCTGGTAGTGCGCTGGAAACCGCAATATCGCACCAACCTGGACGCGATTCGCCAAATTCGAGTCAGTCTTCCCAGCGGCGGCTACGTTCCACTGGCGCAGGTCGCCGACATTCGGGTGGCCGAAGGCGCCTCGTTTATTTACCGCGAGGGGTTGGAGCGCTACGTACCGCTGCGTTTCGCGGTGCGTGGGCGCGATTTTCAAAGCGCGGTGCAAGACGCGCGCCGTCAAGTCGAACGCGAGGTCAAGATGCCGCGCGAGGTCAGTTTGCAATGGGCCGGGGAATGGCAGGAACTGCACCAGGCCAACGAGCGGCTGAAAATCGTGGTACCGATCGCGCTTTTGCTCATTGCGGGCGTGCTCTACGGAGCGACCCTCTCGTTGGTCGACACGGTGGTGATCATGGCCCAGGTCCCGATCGCCTGCCTGGGCGGAATCGTGGCTCTGTACCTGACCGGCGTGCCCTTCAGCGTTTCGGCCGCGGTCGGTTTCATCTCCATCTTTGGCATCGCGGTCATGGACGGCATCCTGCTCAGTTTCTATATCCGGCAACTGTGGGAAGAGGGGCATAGCTTCAAAGAGGCTATCGTCATGGGTTCCGATCGCCGCTTCCGCGCCATCATCATGACCGCGCTGGTGGACGCCATCGGACTGCTGCCGGCGGCGCTCTCCACCCGCATCGGGGCCCAGACCCAGCGTCCCCTTGCGATCGTCGTGATCGGCGGCGCGTTGGCAATCATCTTGGTTACTCGAATCTTCCAGCCCGTCCTGATCTACCTGCTTCACCGTCGCCTCCGCCTGGCCGATCAGCGTGGGCCAGTTGTCGCAATTTAGGTCTGCTTCAATCGCCCGGGAGTGGCAGGCGGCGCCCGTGCGATCGGATAGTATGGTTGGTGACAGGATGGAATTGATGGCGGGACCGGCGATCGAAGTCAGCAAGCCCCCGGCGCGCTGGCTGGCGTTTATTGAGGCGCACAAGGGCAACTTGACTTTGCTGCTTTCGGCGCTGGTTTACGCGGCAAGCTGGCTGGTGGTGGAGCTGACCCCCTGGCGGAGTGCGGGCGTGCTGACCCGCTCGGTGGGTGAAGCCTCATTGGTGGGCGGGATGTGCGATTACATCGCGCTCAAGATGATTTTCGAACAGCGCTGGTATCTGCCCAACTCGGGCGTTCTGCCGCGCAACCGTCAGAAGCTGATCGAGGGAATCGCGGCAACCATCGAAACCCAGTGGCTGACGCCCGAGATGATTGAACGCAAGCTGCGCGAGCTCAAGCTGGTCAACCGGCTGGGGCGCTATCTGGAGGGCGTGTCCGCCGGCTCACTGCTGGAGGGCGGCCAGCTCTCGCGCTTGTGCCAGAACCTCGCGCGTTACGTGGAATCGGAAAAACTGCTGGACTTCTTCGAGGCCCGTCTACGCGCCGCCGCTCCGCGCCCGGTCCGGGTCGCCAATTCCGTGGGGCTGCTGACTTTTCGTGATCTCAGCATCCGCATCGCCGGCGAGCTGCGCGAGCTGATTGTCGGCCTGCCGGCCAATGCCGCCTTGATTGGCGAGTTGGAGGGGCGAATTCACGCGCTGGGGGAAGAGCTGCAACAGCGCCACAGCGCGACCCGAGGGACCGCCGAACGGCTTATCGATACCCTGGTCGATCACGCGGTTACCGCGACTCGCGGCCAAATCGCGATGATGGTCAAGGAAAATCTTATGAGGCTGGACGACGAGCAGATCCGCCATCAGATCGAGAGCCGCACCCGCACCCATCTGGATTGGATTCGGGTCAACGGCGGAATCTTCGGCGCAATTTTCGGTGCCCTGTTCGGGCTGTTCAACTTCGTACTGCATCAGCACATCAACTGGTCAGTGTTGCTACGCTGAGCGGCTAGACGCGTGCATCCAGCCGCTCCAGGAGTGCGGGCAATTCTGCCAGAGCCTCGATGCGATGTGGGGTGCTCACCCGCTGACCGACGCCAATGAAGCCGACTCCTGCCGCTGCGGCCGCTTCGCTATCGATGGGGCTGTCGCCGACGTAAATCGCATGCGCCGCGCCGACTCCCGCGCGCTTCATGCACAGATTGAGTAGATCGGGCGCGGGTTTGGGAGCGACCGCATCCTGCAGGCAGGTGATTGCGTCGAAAATATCGCGCAGGTCGAGGTGCTCGATTAGAGCCGGAACGGTGGTGGAGCGGTTGGTGGCCAAACCTAGCTTGTAACGCTGGCGTAAGCGGTGAAGAAACGGACGCAGTTCGAAGGGAGGTTGGAGCAGGCGAAAGAAAGGGGCCGCATCCAGCTCGGCCGCCACCGCCGCCATCCGTTCGCGCAAGTGCAGGTCGGCACCCGCGCGCTGGGCGAAAACTTCGCGGGTAGCCATGAAGATGCATTGGCTTTGCTCGTGCGGCTCCAGACAGGGTTGCCCGACTTGGGCGAAAATCGCGTTGTAGAAGGCGATATTGGACTGGACTGATTCGAACAGGACGCCATCGGCGTCAAACATTACAAACTCAATCATCGCGAATAAGAGGTTAGGCGTTTAGTTCTGTACGCGGACAAGGGATTGGGCGGGGGCGCCTTTGTGCCCACTGCGCCGCGCCTGACGCCTTGACTACAAGGCGCAAGTTGAGAGCGGGCGCTTGAAAACTTGCCACGCACGTTTTCAGGTGAAAGAGGGCTTGTTCAGCCTCGAGATCCCTCGCGAAGGGCCGCGTTGCCGCAAGTCGTTTATGCGTCACAGCAGAAAAGTCAGGTTGTCGATAAAGGCGTCGCTGTTGATCAAAATCACTTTTTTGCTGGCTATCTTGAAACCCTCCTCCGAAGGGCGCAAATGATGGGTGGTACTGCCGGCGAACAGATCCTGTTTGCCCAAACGCTGCTCGGCCAAAAGAAAGTTGGAGCGCACCACGACCTCGCCTGCTGGGGTCTCGTCGAACTCGAAATTGGAGATCACCCGGCACAAGCGCGAGCGCGGACTCTGCGCGTAGGCCACTCCACTTTTAAGTCGTGAGATGCGTCCCTGGAGGCGGACGTAATCGTCATAGATCAACGATACGTCCTTGCTGGGGTCGCTGTCTTCAGCCCCAGCCGGCACCCAATAGCGTGCGTCCTGGGCCCACAAGGTCAGCCATTCGTCGTAGCGGTGCTCGTCCATCAGGCGTGCTTCGTGGAAGACGAACCGTTCTAGCCTGGTGCGATCAATGGTCATGACGTGGCTCTCGGGCTTGGCGTGGCGCCGGCACTCGCGCGGTCATCTGGGAACCCGTGTCTTTGAGGGCACGAGGCTTACGGGTGGGCCGCTGACTCATCACTTCGAGCCACTGCGCCCAAATCCCGCGTTGGGTCAACTCGTCGGTACGCGCGGCCACGGTGGTGCCGTCAACATCGCGCCGCTCGCGCGCTGTCCCGCGGTAAAAGCGCAGCCAAGGGTCGAGCCGATCGGCAGCTAGCCCTTTTTGCACACGTTCCAGGATCTCGAGGTCGTCGGGAGCGCCGAAGCTGGCCGGGCCGAAAAATGCCTCATGACCGCGCAGTCGAGCCGCATTAACTTCATCGCTCAGCCATGCCAGCCGGGTCGGATAGGCCGAGACCTCGGTGTAGTCTGGACTCACCGGTTGAATGACTCGGATCTGCACGCCGATTAAAGCGATGTTGGGAAAAATCACGGTATGAGTGAAACCCTGGGTCAGGCTGTGTTCGGTGCGTTCGTGACCAAAGCGCTGGACCAGTTCCTCAAAGTGCTGCTGGCCGGCGGGGGTGGTGGGGCGTACCTCGGGCAGCGGTTCGCCGTTGAGCGCGTCGTACATCCGGCTCCAGTAGTCGAGCATCACGTGGCCGCCGCCGAGGTCGCGGGTAGCGGCGAATTGGCTGCCAGCGAATTGCCCTTTGTAATTGTCGGCGGCGCCAGCTATTCGCGCTCGTTCTTCGAGCAGGCCGATATAGGAGGCATGTAGGGTGATTGCGTGATAGCCGTCAACCGCGTTCTCGAGCGGTAATTTCCAGTTGGCGCGCAAGTCATACTTGCTCGCGCCTCCGTTCACCAGCACTTCCTCGCCGCTGGAGAAGGCCACAAAGCGATCGATTTGTTCGGCCGCGCGGCCCAGATGCTGAGCCAGAGTGATGCCGATGGGGCTTAGGCTGGCGAAGACGAAGCCACGATACTGCTCCACGCGCGGCACCTTGATTAATCCCATCTGGTCGCGGCGAAAGGCGGTGCCGTCATAAGCGTCGGGAAAGGGCACCCCGCTGAGGCTGCCATCCAGTCGGTAGGTCCAGCCGTGATATGGGCAGCGCAGCGCCGGCAAGTTGCCGCGCTCATCGACGCAGACCTGCGCGCCGCGATGGCGGCAGCGATTGATAAACAGGTTGACCTCCGCGTTCTTGTCGCGCACCATCAGCACCGGTTGCAAGCCGATCCGTTTGGTGCAGAAGTCGCCCGGCTCGGGAACCTCGCCGACGTGACCGACGTAGACCCAGCCGTGATAAAAGATTCGCTCCAGCTCTGCAGCGAAGATTCGCGGGTCGGTATAAAGGCTGCCATGTACGCGATCGGGTTGGACCAGGGCATGGTAATTGATAGCGGTGGCGCGCACGGACGATCCTCCTCGTTGAGCCTTGGCTGAGCTCCAGGGCTATAAATGGCGGCCGACCGCCTCGGCCACGGGTGCCAGCGCCCGCATCAAATCGGCGAAGCGACTGGGGCGCAATTGCTGGGGGCCGTCGGAGAGCGCCTGCTCGGGCTGCGGATGAACCTCTATCAGCAGGCCGTCGGCGCCCGCCGCCACTGCCGCCAGCGCCATCGGAGTGACCAGTGACCAGATTCCCGTGCCGTGGCTGGGATCGATCACGACCGGCAAATGGGTCCATTCCTTGAGCACCGGCACCGCGGTCAAATCCAGGGTGTTGCGGGTGGCGGTCTCGAAGGTGCGGATGCCGCGCTCGCACAGCACCACCTGATGGTTGCCGGCCGACAGCACGTACTCGGCAGCCATCACGAATTCTTCCAAGCGAGTGGACATGCCGCGCTTGAGCAGGACAGGCTTATCGATCTTGCCGAGGTGACGCAGGAGCGCGAAGTTTTGCGCGTTGCGGGCGCCGACTTGCAGCAAGTCGCAATGGGCGGCCACCCGCTCGATGTCGTGGGTGTCCATGACCTCGGTCACCACCGGCAGGCCGTTCTCGCGCCCGGCGTGCTCCAGGAGCAGCAGCCCCTCGTCCTCAAGTCCCTGAAAGGAATAGGGCGAAGTGCGGGGTTTGAAGGCGCCGCCACGCAGCATATGGGCGCCGGCCGCCTTGACCGCGCGTGCCACCGCCGAGACCTGCGGGCCGCTTTCCACAGCGCATGGCCCCGCCATCACCACCACTCGCGGACCGCCGATTTCCACCCCACCCGCCGAAATTCTGGTGCCCTCGGGATGAAGCTCACGGCTAGCCAGCTTGAAGGGGCGTAGCACCGGCATCACGCTGTCCACGCCGGGCAGCTGCTCCAGTTGCTGCAGCTCGTCCTTGCCCCGTTCCTCGCCGACACAGGCCACCACCGTGCGTTCTACCCCCACGATTCGATGGGCCTGAAAGCCGGCCTGTTCAACCCGCGTCACCACGCTCCCGATCTGGTCGGGAGTGGCGTGCGCTTTCATAACGACGATCACGCCTATGCTCCAGGTGGCAAAGTCAAGCTCGATTCTACGCTTGTGCGCGGGTTCGAAGAACCAGCGTCAACTTTCGCATCGGGTCTTTCGCCAGGTCAAGCAGCTTTTTGTGGGCAAAAAAAGGCGGCGGCACCGCAAGAGTGCCGCCGCCGTCATTCAGCCGTGGTTGCCTGGCTACATCATGCCGCCCGGAGGCATCGCCGGCGCGGCTGGCTTTTCTTCGGCCTTTTCCGCCACCATGCATTCGGTGGTCAGCAACAAGCCGGCAACCGAAGAGGCGTTCTGCAAGGCACTACGTACCACCTTGGTGGGGTCGATAATGCCCGCCTTCATAAGGTCCTCGAACTCCTCGGAGGAGGCGTTGAAGCCGAAGGCGCCCTTGCTGTTTTTGATCTTATCGACCACGATTGAGCCTTCCCAGCCGGCGTTGGTGGCGATCCAGCGGGCAGGCTCTTCTAACGCTTTGCGCACGATGTTGACGCCGGCCTTCTCGTCGTCGGACATCCGCAGGCTGTCCAGCGCCGCCAGCGAGCGAATAAGGGCAACGCCGCCGCCGGGGACCACTCCTTCCTCGACCGCCGCGCGAGTGGCGTGCAAGGCGTCCTCGACCCGCGCCTTTTTCTCCTTCATCTCCACTTCGGTGGCCGCGCCCACGCGAATCACCGCCACGCCGCCGACCAGCTTGGCCAGCCGCTCCTGGAGCTTTTCGCGATCATAGTCCGAGGTGGTCTCCTCGATCTGCGCGCGAATCTGCTTGATCCGGCCCTCGATGTCGGCCTTCTTGCCGGCGCCATCGATAATCGTGGTGTTATCCTTGTCGGAGACGATCCGCTTGGCTCGGCCTAGGTCGTGCAGGGTAACGCTCTCCAGCTTGATCCCCAGCTCTTCGGCGATCACCTTGCCGCCGGTCAGAATCGCGATATCCTCAAGCATCGCCTTGCGCCGATCGCCAAAGCCCGGGGCCTTGACCGCCACGCAGGACAGGGTGCCGCGAATCTTATTGACCACCAGGGTGGCCAGGGCCTCGCCCTCGACATCTTCGGCAATCAGAAGGAAGGGCTTGCCGGTCTTGGCGATCGCCTCCAGGATGGGCAGCAGGTCCTTCATCGCCGAGATCTTCTTCTCGTGAATCAGGACGTAGGCATCCTCCAGCTTGGCTTCCATTCGCTCGGGATCAGTGACGAAATAAGGCGAAAGGTAGCCGCGGTCAAACTGCATCCCTTCGACCACTTCCAGTGTGGTCTCCAGCCCCTTGGCTTCTTCGACCGTGATCACCCCTTCTTTGCCCACCTTCTCCATTGCCTCGGCGATAATTTCGCCGATAGTGGAGTCGTTGTTGGCCGAAATGGTGCCGACCTGGGCGATCTCGCGCCGATCCTTGGTGGGTTTGGACATGGTCTTCAGCTCGCCGACCACCGATTCCACCGCACGGTCGATGCCACGCTTGATCGACATCGGATCGTGACCCGCCGCCACCATCTTGATGCCCTCGGTAAAAATGGCGCGCGCCAGCACGGTGGCCGAAGTGGTTCCGTCGCCGGCTACGTCGGAGGTCTTGGAGGCCACCTCTTTGACCATCTGGGCGCCCATGTTTTCAAACTTGTCTTCGAGCTCGATCTCCTTGGCTACCGTGACGCCGTCTTTGGTCACGTTGGGAGCGCCGAAGCTTTTTTCCAATACGACGTTGCGCCCCTTGGGGCCCAGGGTAACCGTGACCGCGTCGGCCAGTACATTGACGCCCTTGAGAATCTTCTCGCGGGACTCCTGACCGAAACGTACAATTTTGGCAGGCATGTGTATTCTCTCTCCTCCGCTTTAAAGCTTAAGCCGCGCGCGCCGCGCCTTACTCCAGCACTCCGACGATCTCGTCCTCGCGCAAAATCAAATGCTCTTCGCCTTCGATCTTGACCTCGGTGCCCGAATATTTGCCGAACAAAATCCGATCCCCCGCTTTGACGTCGGGAGGTACCACCTTGCCGTCATCGAGCGTCTTGCCCTTGCCCACCGCTACCACTTTGCCCTCCTGGGGCTTTTCCTTGGCGGTGTCAGGGATAATAATTCCCCCCTTCGTCTTTTCTTCCTCCTGAATCCGTTTGACCAGGATCCGATCTCCCAGCGGTCTAATCTTCATGGTTTAAGAACCACCTCCTTGGCTTGCTGGCGACAGAGCTGCCGCACTCGCCACCCAAGCTAACCATAATCTGCCTTCTGTCAACTGGCACTCTCGATAGGAGAGTGCTAACCGGCCTTTTTCCGGCAGCCCTGTATCACAGGCGAATAAATGACGAAAAAAAGGGCGTGCTCGATCCCATGTGAACAGGTTTGGGATGCGGAGGCCAGGTCGATTTGATTCCGCGGCGGCGCAAAGCCTAATATTTTGACCACGCGGGTCAGCCTTGAGGTCAGAGAATCACCATGAGACGAAGCATCGATCGCATCCTGTGCTCGCACGCCGGCAGTTTGCCCCGGCCGAGCGATGTCCGTGACCTGGTCCTGGCTCGAGAAGAAGGTGGCAGGGTTGAGGCCGCAACGCTGAATGCGCGTCTGCGCGGCGCGATTGAAGAAGTGGTGCGCCAGCAGGTGCAGTGCGGAATCGACGTCGTGAATGACGGTGAATTCTCCAAAGGTAACTTTACCAACTATGTGCGGCTGCGGATGGCGGGAGTCGAGCAGCGCGAGGTTGAAACTCCCACCAACCGTGGCATCACCATTTATGCCCGAGATGCGCAAGAATTCCCCGAATACTTCGAACGCGGTGCAGGGCGCGGGCGCGGCTTTGGAGCGCTTCATTCAGTGTGTGTCGGCCCGCTCCGATATATCGGTCAGGAGGGGGTCGCCGCCGATGTGGCCAACTTCAAAGCGGCGCTGATGACGGCGGGGGCCGATGTCAGTGACGCCTTTCTGCCATCGGTGGCCCCCGGTACCATAGAGCATTGGCTTTTAAACGAGCATTATCCCAGCCAGGAGGCCTTCCTGACCGCGATCGCCGAGGCGATGCGCGAGGAATATCGCGCTATCGTCGAGGGCGGCTTCATTTTGCAAATCGACGATCCCGATCTGCCCGACGCCTGGCAGATGCACCCCGAAATGGACGTGGCGACCTATCGCAAATTTGCCCGGCTGCGAGTCGATGCGCTCAACCACGCGCTGCGCGACCTGCCCGAGGATAGGGTGCGTTTTCACACCTGCTGGGGCAGTTATCACGGTCCGCACAAATACGATATCGCGTTGTGCGAGATCGTGGATTTGATTTTGGCCGTGCGTGCCCAATGCTATTCCATCGAGGGCTCCAATCCACGTCACGAGCATGAGTGGCGGGTGTGGGAATCGGTCAAGTTGCCGGAGGGCAAGATTTTGATGCCCGGGGTGGTCGGCCATTGCAGTGACTTTATCGAGCATCCCGAGCTGGTGGCCGAGCGGCTGGTGCGGCTAGCTAAAGTGGTGGGACGCGAAAACCTGATCGCTGGCACTGACTGCGGCCTGGGCCATCGCGTCGGCGATCCCAAGATATGCTGGGCTAAGTTCGAGGCGATGGCGCAGGGGGCACGGCTGGCCAGCCGTCAGCTCTGGAATCAGTAGCCTTTATGCCAAATAAACTTGCACTCAGAGTCGCAATTGTCGGTCGCCAGTGTTGAAGATTAATTGCGTTTGTATTCCCCCGCGTCCGCTTTTCTTTGCGGGAGTGGGACGATGCTGCGCGCCGGTTGCCTGTTTTGTGCAACCAGCGTGAGCCGCGGGTGAGGGTGCAACCGCCTGCGACGTGTCGTTATTGTCGCCTTAGCCCAGCTCGCTGAGGTTACTTGCGGTGGTGCTTAACCCAGTCTCTTCATCCGCTTGCCTGTAACTAACCAGATAGGCTTGCTCGCCAAACTCTGTACCCTGGCGGTGGCGGTGGGGCTCGACGTCCTGGCGCTCTCGATCGGCATCGGCGTTACCCGTATTGCGCCGCGCGCCAGGCTTAAGGTTGGTGCAGCTTTTGCCGCCGCGGAAATCGTCATGCAGGCGCTAGGCTACCTGGTGGGCACTGGCGCAGGAGTGCTGTTGGGCAAAATCGCCAGCGATGCCAGCCTCCTGCTGCTCGCACTGATCGGCGCGCTGATGGTTTACCAGGCTGGGCGGGGGGAGCGCGACAAAAAGTTCGACTTGAGTTGCGGTCCGGCCCTGTTGCTGGCCGCGCTCTCAATCAGCTTGGACTCGCTGGGCGTGGGTATCGCGCTACCCGCTCTGGGTATTCCGCTTGCACCCCTGCTGCTGACGGTTTCCCTCACCACCACTATGTTCACCCTTACTGGCCTCAGTTTTGGTGCGCGCCTGGGCGAGCGCTACGAAACTATCGCCGAAGTGACGGCCGGCTCGATGCTGATCCTGATAGCTTTGTTCTTCGCTGGTACTCACCTGATATAAGCGTGCCTGGGAGGGGCCACGGAAAGAGTCGATTCGATGACCCAATTGCAACGCCAGCGCGGGCTGATTCTTGCCGGCCTGTGGATAGTTATGATTTTCTTGCTTGCGCCCTGCTATGGCACTTTTGGCGTTTATCTGCTGCCGCTGGTGCGTGAATTCCATTGCGGACGCGCGCAAATCTCGCAACTCGCCTTCGCCTCGGCGCTGACCGCGGGCTTCCTGTCGCCGCTGGCAGGATGGCTGCTGGAACGGATCGAAGCCAAGTGGATGTTTGCCGCCGGCGCCCTGTTCGCCGCTGCCGGCTACCTGTTGGCCAGCCACGCGCATTCACTCAGCCTAATGACCGCGGCCTACGCGATCGTGGGAGTGGGGATCGCCGCCGGCACCCTCATCCCGACCACGGTGGTAGCTGCCAACTGGTTTGCGCAAAGCCGCGGGCTGGCTTTGGGCGCGACCATGGGCGGGATGTCGGTCGGATTGTTTTTCGCTCCAATAATCATTGGCCACCTGCTGCTTCATCACGATTGGCGCCTGGCGATGGGCGCGATGGCAATTCCGATGCTGCTCGTGGTAGTGCCGGCCGTGCTGCTATGGATCCGCACTTTCCCTCCCGAGGGCCACCGAAATCGGCATTTGGGCGAGGCCGAGCCCGGCCTGACCTTGAAGGCAGCCATGCGCACACGCTCCTTGTGGCTCATCCTGCTATTGCATTGCTGCTTTTCTCTGGCCTGGTACCTAATATTCGTACACGCCGTGCCGATCCTGGTGAGCAACGGGTTTTCCGAAAGCAGTGCCGCCACCCTATTCGGCATTCAAGCCCTGTTTTCGCTTATCGGCTTTGTCGGTAACGGGCTGCTGGCCGATTGGATCGGAGCGCGATCCACCATGATGCTGGCGTTAGCGATTTGGTGTCTGGCCCTGATTGCACTCCATCACGCCAATCCTCACGGCAGCGGGATGCTGTGGGCGGGAGCCTATCTGTTGCTGTTTCCCTTTGCTGGGCCAATCGGTAACACGATTACCCCTCTGATCGCCGCCGACGCGCTCGGAATGCGCTCCTTCGGCACTCTGGTGGGGCTGCTCCATTTGCTCGCATCGGTGGCCGGGGCGCTGGGGCCGGTAATCGCGGGGGGAATCTTTGATCTCAACGGCAACTACCTTCCCGCGCTGTACTTATCGGCCAGCCTTGCCATGCTAGGTATCCTAGCCACTTGGATGGTAGTACCGGTGCCCGGCCACGACGTAGTTCAGGAAAATACCGTAGACCGGCCAGCGCTGGCTGCGGGTGCCTAGCTGACTTTTTCCCTTGATCTTTGATTTTCCGCCAAGGGTATATAAGAGAAGGGGCAGGAGGCGCGATCTTTTTCCATAGCCTGCCAATCGAGCAACGCCGTGCCCCGGGTCGGCGGTACGGTCTGATGCAAAGGAGAGGAGGAGCGATGGCCGAAATCGTGACCGCGCTTGCGAGCGCCAACAGCCCAATGCTGATCCTCAGCCCTGAGCAATGGCTGATGTACGCCGAGACCGACAAGAAAAACCCGCAGCTCTACGATCTACAGGGGCGCACGATCAGCTATGAGCAATTGGTTAAGCTTAACGGCGAGCGCTACGCTCAGGAAGCCAGCCTTGAGCACTTCAAGCAGCAGCACGCGCAGATTCAGCGCGCGCTGGAGCGGCAGACCACCGAGCTGGCCGCCGCCAAGCCGGACGTCGTGGTGATTTTGAGTTACGTCTCGCGTGATCTGTTCGGGTTGGACAATCAGCCCAGCCTGTACATATTCGGCGGGCCCAAAATGATCGCGCGCGGCCATCCGCTGCCGCCCGACGCGCCGGCCTGGATGCGTGATCAGGCCGCGGGCTGGGGTCAGGATCGTCAGCGCGAGTTTCCCGTCGCCAGCACTTTCGCGCGCGAGTTGGCGGCGCGCCTGGCCATCCAGGCCGACGTGGCCTACTCCGAGGAATTGCCCAATCCGGCCAACCTGGGCTTCGGCCACATCTTTACCTACCCGGCAATGCGGCTTCTCGGCGCCAACCCCACCCCGGTGGTGCCGATCGCGATCAACGTGATGATGGAACCTAATATCCCTCCGCCGGCCCGCTGTTATGCGATCGGACAAGCACTGGCCGCGGCACTGGATGGCGTTGCGGGGCGAACGCGAGTGGCCATAGTATCATCGGCCTCGCTGTGCCATTTCACAGTCAACGAACCTCTCGACGGTCAGGTAGTGCGGGGGTTGCGCGAAGGCAAGCCCGAGCTATTGCGCGGCGTACCGGTGAGCAACCTCAATGGGCAAAACGGGCAATTGCGCATTTACATAACACTGGGTGGGATGCTGGGAGATCGTTCTATTCGATGGAGCGAATATCTGGCAATCTATCGCACCCCGGCCGGCACCGGTGTGGGCTTGTTCTTCGCCGGTTGGTAATTTCACCGCAGGTGACGCGAGCGCTGGTCGTCTGAGCGCAGGAACTTCGTACGACCTCACGGATGCCTGCGCCGAAGTCTTAGCCTTAGCTGTTATTCGCTTTCCTGCTGAGTGCGTAACTGCTCCAGTTCCTGGCGTTGCCGCTCGATTTCCTGTTGTTGCTGCTCGAGTTGATTCTGGGCCTGCGCCTGCTGAGCTTGCTGGTTTTGCATTGAATTACCCACCATGTAGCCTCCGCCGGCGCCTAGCGCGCCGCCGAGCAAGGCTCCCACCAGCGGATGGCCGACCGCGGCGCCGATCAGCGCGCCGGCTCCGCCTCCCAGCACACCGCCGCCCAGGGTTCCCGCCTCGCCGGTCGTCATGGGTTGGGAGGAACATCCCAGTCCAGTCAGAGTGATCGCCAAAGCTGCCGTGATTATCCAAAATCGCGCCTGGCCCAGCTTCATATCGATGGCTCCCCGGCGGCCCAAACTTCAACTTCCGCCGTCTATTTTGACGCGGCAGGCTCGGGAGTCGTTTACTGCAGGCCTGAGCCAATCAGCCGGCGAGCTTTGCTCTCAACCCACGCTGATTACAGGGGAGCAGACTTTTCGCCGGCTCCGGCGCCGGGTAGCAGTAGCCGGACTGGTCGAGGATTCGTCCGCGCACCGTTCCTGCCAGTGACGCAAGCGTGCGCGCAGATAATCGGGGTCAAGGTCGAGGGCGGCGCAAATGTTATCGAAGGAAAACAGCCATGCGCTGTCGTGCAGATCGACCCAGGCCTTGGCCTCTGCCGCCAAGCGCTGGGCTTTGGCATCGCCCAGCCGCGGCCGGGCGATCAAACAAGCGATCGCGTCGTCGAGTACACTGAGCATCAGGAGCCGCTCGCCGTCAAGCGCGTGGCGGCGGCGCAGCCGTGCGAAGTATTGCACTGGAAGCAGCAATTCAGGGGTGACTGCCGCCGGCCACGCTTCATCCGCTATCGCGGTCAACGGGCTTGGCTCTTCGGCTGCTTCGTACTCGTTCACCGGTCCAGACCTTGGCATCCTCATCTCATTCCTCGATTTTTTGGTCCTCGCTAACGCCCGACTCGGTATTGCACGCAGCCGCCGATCGGGTCGTACGTCAGCTTAGACGCGCGCGCAAGCTTTTTCGTTGACCGCTATGTTAAATCTGCTCAGCGCTGGGATTTTGTTGAAGAAGGGTACCCAGCTGGGTTTGAAGACTCCCCCAAGCGCCCTTCATGGGTTGCTTGTTTACTACCAGGCAAACGCAAAGCCCATACCGGTGGGCATGACATTCCCCTGGGCGGTGGTTGGAGTGGGCGCCGAAACCGCAAAGATCTTGAACCGATGCGGATCTATTTCGTGCCGCTTATGCATCCACAACAGCAATTCGGTGGTACCGGTGCCGAGCAAGGCCGCGCCCACGACGTCGGAGAACCAATGGGCGTTGTGCCCCATGCGGCCGAAGCCATCGAGCAGGGCCAGCGAGTAAACCGGTGTCGCCACATACCAGCGATTGTCGAAGTATTCGCTTACGCCGGTTGCCAGGGCGAACATGGGGGTGACGTCGCCGGATACAAAGGAAGCGCCGCCGTCGAAAAATGCCAAATGGCTGGAGCTCTGGCGCGGGCGCAAGCGGCCGAAGGCGGCCTTGATACCTATATCCGCCAAGGTGGCCACGCCGGCGCCTTCTCCGGCCGTGATAGCGTATTGACGCGCCCGCGCGTCGCCGCTGTAGAGCCCCCAGGCGTACATCAGACCAGTGCCCACGCTGACCGAATCATAGCTGATATCCTGCAATAAGGTGGCGTCACTGGGGGACATGCTGCGCAGGTTGGCTTTCATCACCTTATCCATCGCGAAGGCGCCGCCAAATAAGGCCAACGACCCTCCCACAATTAGGTAAAAGCGCGGGTTGCTGATCCAGCTTTCGGTATCCTTGATATGCAATGGTGACCTAACCACATCGATCGCGTCCTCGCTGACGTTGTTGACCAGGTATTTGAAATCCGAGCCGAGTTCGGAGCCTACGGTAGACAATTTGGGCGGCGGGGGAATGCTCTGGGCCTGCGCGCTCGCTGCGATCAGGGTTAGAACGAGTGCGCCGCAAAGCACGGTCTGGGGACGTCTCTTACACGCTGTCATGCTTGCCTTCCTGAATTTAGGTATCGAAACTTTAAGTATCGAAACTGACGTCGAGGCCGATCTCGGGTCCAAACGCCGACCAGCGCAGAAAATTACCGTCCTCGCTAGAGGTTTCCAGCTGACGATAGTAGTAATAGAAAAACCCCACCATAGGCTGAAACGGACCGAGCAGGTCGGGTTTATAAAAGTAAATGCGCAGATGGGCTTCGATGTTGCTTTGGGCTGCCCACACCGTGCCACCTTCGTTACGCAAGGAGTTCCAGCGATTGATCCAATTACCCTGAATTACGCCGTTGAAGTAAAAATTTTCCGACAGCGGCCGGTAGGCCTCCACTCCGATCGTCGGCATCGGCATCGACTGATGATAGAAATCCTCTTTGGTTTCTTTACCGTGCGAGTTCGCCACTACCGGCGCGTGGCCGCCGTCAATTACAAAATTGATGTAGGTGAAATCGATCCCGACCAGGCCCCGCACGTCCCAACGCTGAAGCCAGCGCGGCGCGCGGGATTCGTACGGGGCGTACCAGGAACGGAAGGAATGCTCATAGTAGAAGCCGCCCGCGTACCAGTCAGGACTGGTGTCAAGGGTCTGGTTGCCGGCGAGGGTCGCGCCGTTGAAATAGGCCGGCGAACTGAGAAAGTGGCTACCGCCAATCGCGAAATAACGAAAGCGAAAATGAAAGGCACTACGCTCGCTTATCCAGTAGCGCAGATCGAGGCTAGGAATCTGCTCTTGGCTCAAGCCCAGGTTGCCGAACTCAAGTCCGGTTCCCTGAAGCGAGAATTCCCGCACCCGCACCAAGCTGCCCGGTCCGGTGAAGCCGAACATCCCTTCCACTTGCAGGTCAATCTGACCGCGCGTTGGGCTGAGCAAACTGGGGCCGGAGCCGAGGACTGGCAGGCGCGGCGTCGTCAAAAACCACGGCCAGCGATGTTCGACTGAATAACCTGCGGCGCCGCCTACTAGCGCGCCGATCGCCGCGCCGGCCGCCATCCAGGGCAGGGCGCCGCCACGGCCAGCGCCAGCGCCTTGCGCGAACACCGGCCAAGCCGCCGCATAGGCGCCTGCAACGGCGCCGATCGCGCCGCCCTCGATGGTGGCGTCGCGTTCCTGTACCACTGAAGCAAAGGACGATGTAGCCGGTCCGGAGGAGGCGATTTGTGCGTTCGTATCGACTCCCCACGTCAAGGTAATAGTCAGCGCGATGAGCGTTGCTTCGTAGACGACCGATGTGGCTGATACGATCGTCATATTTTTCCGCCTTCGGCGACCGCCGCCGAATTAGTCAGCCGGGGTGCGCCGTATTTGAGTAATCGTCCGAGAGCGGTGACTTATTTAGAAAGCGAACGAATATAAACTACCAAATCTGCAATGTCGTGAGCGGTAAGTTTGTCGCCATAGGCCGGCATCGCACTGGACTTGCCCGTCGCCTTTCCACCTTTGCCAATCACTTGAGCGAGTTGTTCGTCCGTCCACCTCTTCATCGCGGCGGCGTTGGTGAAATCGACCGGACGCCTGACTAGACCGGTCATGGCCAGCACCGTGATGGCAAATCCGTTGCCCCGTCCGTCATTGCCGTGACAGGAAGCGCAATGTTGCTCGAAGAGCTGGTGCCCTTGATCAGCCTGGGTGGCCGGCTGAGCCCGTGCCGAGGGCGCGCCAACGAGAAGCAAGGTAATCAGGACTGCGGGTAATGTCAGCCGGCTCATGGGTGAGGCTCCGTCGTCTCAGGCTCAAGGTGAGCTGGAATCATATAGCAGAACCTTATGTGCGGCCGGACCTCTGGCCTGCCAGCGCACCTGTCCATGGGCCTGAACGTCGATGGTCACGGCCGGGCTCACTTTTAAAAACAACACGCTGGGGTCTTCGAGGCCCCAAGCGACATAGGGAATCACGAAACGGGTTTTGGCGCTGATCAAGTCGCGCTCGTTATGCACCAGCAATTCGATAGTCATCGGATGAGAGGTTCCGTGCAGTCTCATCAAACCGCGCAAACGGGCGCGAAAATCGCCCTGTGGCGGGCCCAAGAACTGAACCTGTTGGGGAATAAAGGTGACTTCCGGAAAGTGGCTGGTCTCCAGGATGCTGCTGCGCATCCTCGCGTCGCGCAGACCGTCTCCGCTTTGACCGCTATCCGCGTCGACCACCAATGCGCCCTGCGCGCTTCCGGTAGCAGGATCGAGCCAGATCGTCCCGCGCTTGAGCTGAAAGCTTCCGTGCACTGTATGCACGGTGGTGTTCAGAGTGAAATTGACATGGGTCTTTGCCGGATCGAGTTCGAGCAGCGCGATGGACGATGCCGCCCGAGCCGCCCCAGCGGCCAGCACGAGTGAGGTCAAAAGAACACAAAGCGTGGGAGTGCAACGCATCAATTGCTTACCGATAAGCCAGGGCTCCCAGGAGCCGCAGTCAACAGTCGCCAACCCAGGGCGGCCATGGCGACCAGGTCAATGGTGCCGCGCGGCTGGCGCTCGGCGTGGTCGGCAAGCAGGCGAGTCATGATCGCCGGATTACTCGCCAAAACCGCCAGCACCCGGCGTCGTAGCCAGCCGTGATCGCCCATAAGCAGCAAAAGCCGCGCCATCCGCCGCGCCGGTGTGTTCAACCGACGATGGTGGCGCTGGTAAGTGGCCAATTCGCCCTGGCTCAGGGCCGGGCCGAGCACTCGGGCTTGAGCGAAAGCCAGGGATAGACCCGCACCGGAGATCGCGTCCACCGCACCCGAGGCATCGCCTACCAAAGCCATTTTCGGTCCAGCCACGCGGCCTACGTGGGTGGTGTAGGTGGCAGCGGCGGCGAGCGCGCCGAGCCGAGGCGCACGCGCCAAGCGTGCGGCGAGCGCGGGGAAGCAGGCCGCCAGTTCGTTAATGTGCAGTCCTGGTGGGTCGGCCACTACCGCGATACAAATCGTGCGCGGTGCCACTGGTGTTACGTAAGCCTGGCCGCGGCGGTGCCAATAGACTTCAACTAGATCGGTCCAGGGAGCTAGCCCGAAATGTTGGCGAAAGCCAAGCCGCCGCCGCTGCACGCGTGCGGAGATCCCGGCCCATTGACGCATGCGCGAGTTAAGTCCATCGGCGGCCACAATCGCTCCCGCCGCGATCCGCTCGCCGCCAAGGTGTAGTTGGCCGCCGCGGTCGTGCACCTTGGCACCCCAACGCATGTTCACGCCCAACTCCGTGGCGCGTTGGAGCAGCAAGCGATGAAGCACGTCGCGCCGGATGCCCAGTCCGGGATGGGTGGGAAAGTAGGCTTCGGCTTGGATCGCCGAAGGGCAATCGATGAAGCGGATGCCTTGAAAGGGGAAGGCGATGGAGGGATGGGGAAAGATTCCCCACCGCGCCAGAGCTGTTACTCCATCCGGCAAAACCCCTTCCCCGCACGGCTTATCGATCGGCCCCTGGCTCGCCCGATCGGCAACCACTACCGTCAGCCCCTGTAACCGGGCCTCGATAGCGGCAG
>DATGLK010000020.1 GCA_035294265.1 Candidatus Binataceae bacterium | reverse complement strand
CATGCCACCCATCCCCATCCCGCCCATACCCATGCCGCCCATTCCCCCCATACCACCGCCCATGCCGCCCATCATGCCCATTCCCCCCATGCCACCCATCCCCATCCCGCCCATGCCGCCCATCATGGAGCTCATCATGCCCATGCCGCCCATTCCCATTCCGCTGCTGCGGCCCAGGGTTCCGGCCCCGGTGGTAGGCTTAAGTTGGGAGGGTCCGCCACCGCCGCTGAGCAGGGAATCGAGTACCGCGACCATCTCCAGCGCCTGCGCATATTTGAGATAGTAGACGTGGATACGCGACAGGGCGTTGGGCGAATGGACGTCCAGTTCGTCAACCAATTCCTTGATCTGATGCATCTGGACCGGGCCGGCCAGGACGATCAACGAGTTAGTGCGTTCGTCGGGCACGATCTTGAAGGCGCGCGAGGGGGCCTGCGCCGAGGGTGCCGCCACCCCCATCCCGGGGCGATAATTGCCGGTGCCGCCGGCGCGCTCTTGCATAATTTGGTTGATTTTAGGGGCGAGATCGTCGGCATAGGCCAGCTTAAGCGGTATTACCGCGACCGCCTGCTGCAAGCCCTGGGCGTCCAGGCTGCCAATTATCTTGAGCAGCCGTTGCACGTTCCACGCGTCGTCGGTGACGATCAGGGTGTTGGTCTCAGGAAAGGCGGCCACTAACCCGTCGCGCGAAATCATAGGTTGGACCACGCTGACCAGGGAAGCGGCGTCGATATTGCGAAGCTTGATCATACGGGTGACGTATTCGTCGGCGGCGGTCTGGGCGGGCTGCTGGGAGAGCGTCACTTCGCTGCTTTCGCGGGCATTGCGCGAGGGTTCGATCTTGATAATCGGGCCGGCCTTGACGGTCGTGAAACCCTTGAGCTGGAGGACCGATTTGAAAATCGAATAGGCCTGAGCGGGGGTTACTTTGCTGGGCGAAACGATACTGACCTTGCCCCGCACGCTATCGTCCAGGACGAAATTCTTGCCCGTGATATCGCTGATAAACTTGGCCAGGACCGAGATGTCCACATCCTGGAAGTTCATCGTGATGAGGTTATCTGGGCTGCGTTCGGTAAGGTCCTGAGCGCGCGCGCTGGATACCGCGACCGCGTTTATGAGCACCGCCATCAGCGCGAGCGAACAACACCATCTCTTCATATCGGGGACTCCCGTGGTGCAGCTTAATCACACGGTCCAGCCAAGGTTATACAGAAGCGAGGGAAAGCTGCGCAACCGCACGCCCCAACCCACCGGCGCACTGTTGCGCGGGCGAACAGCCGCGCGCATGATGGGACAGTGCACGGCGCCCCTCCTTTTTTTGTGTCAGGCTGCGGCGCCGCCAGACCGTCAGGTTTTGACCGGCAGAGCCGAATTGTTGTGACAATAGCACCGTGCGGTTCGAATTCCTGATTGGTCTGCGCTACCTGCGCGCTCGCCGCAAGGAACGCTTTGTCTCCTTGATAGCCATCATTTCCTTGGCCGGAGTGATGCTAGGTACATTCGCCCTCAGCGTCGATCTGGCCGTAATGAGCGGCTTCGAGGCCGATCTGCACGCCCGGCTGCTCGCCTTCACCCCCCACATTACAGTCCAGTTACCCCCCGCCGCATCGTATGACGCTTTGCGCGCCAAGCTTCAAACAATTCCCGGAGTGGTGGCGGTGGCGCCCTATGTCTCCGGCCAGGTGCTGCTGGCCTCCAGTGGTAGCCGGGGGACGGCCGGATATGTCAAGTCGGGCGGGCTCTTGCGCGCGGTCACGGTCGGCCGCCAGTCGGTGCTGGCGCATTTTTCGAGCATGTTGAGCCCTGGCGCGCTGAGCGCGCTGGCTCGTCTGCACTCGGTTAGCGTGGGCCAGGGGAGCCAGGCGCGGGTGGTTGAGTTGCCGGCCATCATCCTGGGTGGGGAACTGGGTGCGGACCTGGACGTGGATGTGGGCGACGTAATCACTGTTATCTGTCCCCTGGGCTTCGGCGCGACCTCCGAGGTTCCGCCCCTTAAACGTTTTGTCGTCGCGGGCTTCTTTCATTCGGGGATGGCTCAATACGATTCCACCCTGCTTTTTGCAAACCTGGCTCAAGTTCAGGCTCTGGTCGGTAACAGCCCGCAGTTCGAGCATGGTTTGGAATTGCGGATAAAAGATATCTTTCAAGCTCCCGCCTTGGCCGCCCGCATTGCTCCGCTGGCCGGTGCGGGTGCCACCGTGAGCAATTGGACTCAAACCGATACCGGCCTGTTTGCCGGCCTAAAGCTGGAAACTTTTACCCACTTCGTGGTCTTGCTTTTGATCGTGCTGGTGGCTGCCTTTAACATCGTCGCAACCCTGGTGATGGTGGTAATGGAACGGCGCAAGGAAATCGCGATCCTCCGCGCGATGGGTGCGCGGGCGATGGCGGTGGGCGGGATTTTTGTGTTCGAGGGGGCGATGCTGGGTGTGGTGGGAACCACTTTGGGAGTGGGCGCCGGTTTCGTCGTTTCGTTTTTAATCGGCAAGTATCATCTGATTCATCTGCCTGCCGACGTGTTCATGGTCAGCGCCGTACCCGCGCGCCTGGAACCGCGCAATTTTTTGCTGGTCGCGCTGGCGGCGGTAGTGCTGTGCCTGGCGGCGGCGCTTTATCCGGCTTGGCAAGCGCGTTCGCTCTCCCCGGTTGAGGTAATTCGTTATGAATGACGCGCCGGCCCGGCCGCTCGCCTCCCCGTCGGCCACCGCCTCGCTTCTGCTCCAGGCCCAGGGACTGACCAAGAGCTTCTATGATGGAGGCCGCGAGATAGGTGTGCTGCGCGATTTGAGCTTCGAGGCCTGCACGGCCGAGCGAATCGCGATTGTCGGCCAATCCGGTGTAGGCAAGTCCACTTTTCTGCACGTGTTAGGTAGTTTGGAGCCGCCCACCGCGGGCAAGGTTATCTTCGAGGGCCAAGATTTGTTCGCGCTCTCTGCCCGCCAACTGGCCGAGTTCCGCAACCTCAAGCTGGGCTTCGTATTTCAGTTCCACTATCTTCTGGCTGACTTTTCCGCTTTGGAAAACGTCATGATGCCCGGACTGATTGCACGCCGGTCGCCGGCCGAAATCCGTCGCGCGGCGGCCCAAATGCTGGAGCTGGTCGGGCTAGGCGACAAGGGCCATCGGCGACCCGCGGAATTGTCGGGAGGCGAGCAGCAGCGGGTCGCGGTGGCGCGAGCGGTCGTGCTACGGCCGCGCCTGGTGCTGGCCGATGAACCTACCGGCAATCTCGATCCCACCACCGCCGAAGAAGTGCACGTATTGTTCGAGCAATTGAGCGAGTTGGGTATAACGTTCGTGGTCGCCACTCACAACGAGCGGCTGGCCAGCCGAATGCATCGGATCCTGCTCATGCGCGATGGTCGCTTGCAGCCTTATGTGCACGGGGCTGCTTAAGTAGCGAAGAATCCCCGCCTCACCCGATTCCTCTGGGCCCGAAAGAAGGGCGAATCGTGGCCCGCATTTTTTAGGCTTAAGTGGAGGCGAAGCTATTCGCCTGACCCGCTGTCGAAACGTCCGAGGTAACCCACAAGCATTTCTACGGTGGCGCGGCGGGACGGCTCGGGCTCATTTTCGTCAGGTTTGCATGCAGTGGTTGCCGGCGGCCAACTTTGACACGCCTTCGACGGCTGATGGCTTTACTTCATACAAGCGATTGGTTAGCTTGGTCGCCGCTTTGGTGTTCTCTGAGTGGCAACGGCAAAGAGTAACCGGCTTTCAGGAGGTGCGCGCCTGCCGCGCGCGGGTTTAGTAGGGCTGCTGCTTTGCCTGCTAACGAGTACGCTGGCGCACGCCCAGTCCTCGCCCATCGGCACCATCACCGCAATCCGCATCGAGGGTAGCCAACGAGTGGAGCGGGGCGCAATTCGCTCTCATATCACCGCTCAGGTGGGTCAACCCTACAATCCGGCGGTAGTCGATAGCGACGTCAAGTCGATTTACGACATGGGTCTGTTCGACCAGGTCTCGGCCAATGTGCAGCAGACCTCGGGGGGACTAATCCTGACCTATCTGGTCAAAGAACATCCCTACATCTCCGACGTCAAGTTGGAGGGGATGAAGAAGATCAAGAAGACCGACGAAAAGGTACAGCAGGCGATTAAGGTACGGCCGGGCTCGATTCTTGATCCTGACTTGGTCGATGAAACCATTCGCGGCCTGAAACAGATTTACCAGGATAAGGGCTATCCGGACGCCACCATTACCTTCAGCGAGATCCCGGGGCGAGAAAATTCGGCCATTGCAGTGTTCACGGTGCATGAAGGACCCCTGGTGGAAATCGGCAAAGTCGATTTCACCGGTAACCATGCTTTGACTTCGCGTGAATTGCGAAGCGTAATTCAAACTTCGCGCCACAACATCCTGAGCTGGCTTTTGGGCAGCGGGGTACTCGATCCCAAGGCGGTCCAGGAAGACCGCGGGCGAATTTCGGCAATCTACTACGAGCATGGCTATCTGACCGTGCACGTGGCCGAACCCACGATTACCCGCAAGAACAACAAGCTGACCGTGATTTTTCCGATTGCGGAAGGGCCTCAATTCAAGGTTGGGACGGTCCGTGTGACCGGAGATCTAAAGGTATCGGCAAACTTTCTGGAGTCGGCGTTGACCCTCAAGACCGGCCAAGTCTTCAAGCCGACCACGATGCAGCACGACGTGCTGATCTTGTCCGACTTCTATTCAAATCGGGGCTACGCATTCGTCAACGTTTCGCCGCGCACCCAGATCAATCCCGACGCTCACACCGTGGACGTGACCTATCAGATTCAGCCCGGCCATCAGGTGATTGTCGACCGAATCAATATTACCGGCAATACCAAAACCGCGGACAAGGTGATTCGGCGCGAACTGGCCATTCAGGAACAGGAGCCTTACTCCGCATCGGCGATTCGGATTTCCAAGGCACGGCTGGATTCGCTGGGGATTCTATCCAGCACCAATTTTACCACTTCGCCCGGTCGCACGCCGGACCAGGTCGATCTCAATTTGGCCGTGCGCGAAGCCCAAACCGGCTCTTTTTCGGTGGCAGGCGGTTTCGATAGTGCCTCGTCGGTCTTTGGCGATTTCCATGTTGGGGAGAACAACCTGTTCGGCGGCGGGCAGAAAATCTCGTTTGATGCCCTGGTCGGCTTTTTGTGGCGCAATTACACCATAAGCTATACCGAGCCATGGTTTCTCGATATGCCCCTGTCGGCCGGCATCGATCTGTACGACTGGGAGGAGTTTCTGCCCAGTTTCACCCGCAAATCCACCGGTATTCTGCTGCGAACAGACTATCCGCTAGCTCAGTTAGGCCTAACCAGGGTGGGGCCATTTTCGCTCAATAACGTCGATGCAGGGCTGAATTATCGCTTCGAGAGCGTCGGAATCGAGGGGCTGGCACCCTATACGACTTACCAGATCATCCAGTACAAGGGTTACCATCTGAACTCGGCCTTCGAGCCCAGCTTGCGCCGCTTTACGGTGGACAATCCGACCGATCCGCGTAGCGGTTCGGTCCAGAGCTTGACGCTGGACTTTGGCGGTGCAGGTGGGCAATATTCCTATTTCAAAGCGTTGCTGCACGCGCGTTTTTTCATTCCCATCATCCGCAGTCAGGAATGGGGGGAATGGGTCTACGAAATTGGTGGCGACTTCGGCATCGGGAGCAGTTTTAACGGCAACGCGCTGCCGCTGTTCGAGCGCTTCTTCCCAGGCGGTCCGTACGGGCCGGATTCGGTGCCGGGATATCCATTTTATAGTTTAGGGCCACGGGTAGAGGTGTTCAGCCAGTCAGGCGGTTCGCAAGGCTATGAGAATGTGGGTGGCAGCGAGGAGCTGATTCTGGAGCACGAGATCGACTTCCCCATCGTTACCGCCTTGGGTCTGCGGGGATTTATCTTTATGGACGCCGGCCAAGCCTATTATCTGAGCCAGACTATCACGCCGCAAAGCTTGCAGGTGGCGGTTGGCCCAGGCATTTTCTGGAAATCTCCCTTTGGGCCCATACGGCTCGCGGTGGGCTTCCCAATGAACCCGCGGCCTGACGACATGCCCTTTGACTTCATTATCGGGGCGGGAGCGAACCTCTAGCGCGGCGCATGCGAAATTGGCTTAATGCTGATGGACGAATCCAAGCAAGGATTTAGGTATGGACCCGCCCGACCAAGGGCGCGCCCGTGCTCGATCAATTCGAGGGTTATGAACAGACGTGTTTTGAGGCTAGGGCAGTTGACGGTGGCGGCCGTGATGGTGGCCTTGTTGGCGAGCGCGGCGGCCGCGGCCGAGGTGAGGCTGGCCTACGTCGATCTGCAGCGGGCGCTTAACGAATGCAACGCCGGCAAGAAGGCTCGCAACCAATTTCGCGGTGAGATCGAGGAATTGCAGGGCAAACTCCAGCGCCAGCAGAGCGAAGTGCAAGCGCTCAAGGACGAACTGGAAAAAAAGGGCATGCTGATGCGCGATGACGAGCGGCGCAATCTGCAAGATGAGTATGCCGCCAAACTGCGCGAGTTCGAGAGTGCTTATAAAAACGACAAGGACTTGTTGCAGCAAAAAGATAACGAGATAACTGGCGCAATCCTCAAGGATCTAGCCTACGTGGTGCGCAACTTGGGCGAACGCGACGGTTATACCGCAGTGCTGGAAAAGGGCAGCCTGCTCTACGCCGTTCCGTCGATCGACATCACCGATCAAGTCATCCGCGAGTATAATCGCGAAAACACTCCGGTAGGCTCTTTGGGCGAGCGCGACGGGGGCGACTTCAGCAAGACTGCTTCGGCGGGCGACGACAGCGATGCGGCCGATGAGAGCACGACTTCCTTGTCTCACCACCATCATAAATCCAGCATTTCCAAATAGGGGTGACACGGTGAGCGCGGCTGGGCGCGAACCTGACCCGCGGTTGCAAATCCTGGGCTTGTTGCCCCACCGCTTTCCCTTCCTGCTGGTTGACCGCGTGGTTGAACTGTCCGCCGAGCGGGTGCTGGCGCTAAAAAATGTCAGCTTCAACGAGCCCTTTTTTGTGGGCCACTTCCCCGCCTTGCCGGTGATGCCTGGGGTGCTGATCGTGGAGGCGTTGGCGCAAAGTGCGGCAATTTTGGCCCGGCCCTTGCTCGTGGCGCGCGCCCACGCGGTCTTCATGCTGACCGGCTTGGACAAGGTGCGCTTTCGCCGCCAGGTGATACCCGGTGACCAACTCCGCCTAGAGGTCAGCTTGTTACGCCAACATCGCCCTTTGTGGAAGATGCGTGGGGAGGCGCGCGTAGGCCAGGAGCTGGCGGCGGCGGCGGAGATTTCGGCAATGGAAGTCGAGGAGTCGGTTTCGCCGTCTTGATTCATCCTGCTGCCATCGTTGATCCGCGCGCCGAACTGGCTTCTTCGGTCCATATTGGTCCCGGCGTAGTGATTGGGCCTGAAGTGCGGATTGGACCCGATACCGTGGTTGGTCCCTACACGGTCATCGAGGGCCGTACCATTATCGGCGCACGAAACCATATTTTCCAATTCGCCTCGTTGGGTGCCCCGCCGCAAGATTTGAAATATCGCGGCGAGCCCTCGCGCCTGGAAATCGGCGACGATAACAAGATTCGCGAATTCGCCACCATCCATCGCGGTACGGAGGGCGGCGGGATGGTGACGCGGTTGGGGAATCACGTGTTGGTGATGAACTACGTCCACATCGCGCATGACTGTCTGATCGGAGACCATTCCATCCTGGCCAATTCCACTGAACTGGCCGGCCATTGCATCCTGGAAGAATGGGTGGTCGCGGCGGGTTTGTGCGGGGTCCATCAATTCACCCGCATCGGCGCGCACGCGATGCTGGCGGCGGGCAGCAAGGTAGCGCAGGACGTGCCGCCGTTTGCGATGGTGCGCGGAGATCGTGCGCGCTTGGTCGGGATCAATTCCGTGGGCTTGCAGCGGCGCGACTTTTCGCCGGCTGCGCAGGCTGCGATCGGGCGCGCTTTTCGGACCTTGTTTTTTTCCCAGCAGCGACGTGAACAGGCGCTGGAGGCGGTCTTGGCGCGCGACGGTGACGTCGCCGAGGTGGTTCGCATCGTCGATTTTCTGCGTTCATCTCAACGTGGCGTAGTGGGACGCGAGCGCGGTGCCTGAGTTGGGCCTTATCGCCGGCAACGGCAGCTTTCCCTTGGAGCTGGCTGCCGCGGCCAAGGCGGGGGGCTGGCGCGTAATCGCGGTCGCCCATCAGGGCGAAACCCAGCCAGCGCTTCAATCTTTGTGCGATCAGGTAACCTGGATTCGGGTGGGCGAACTGCAACGCCTGATCGGGGTCTTCACTGCCGCCGGAATTAGGCAGGCGGCGATGGCGGGCGGCATCAGCCGGGTGCGCCTGGGCGAGTCGTTTTTCCCCGATAACCGGGCTCTTGCGATGCTCGCGCGGGTGGGTCGCTTCAGCGACGATGCGGTCTTACGCGGGGTGGCCACGGAGTTGGAGAGCGAAGGAATCGAGGTTATCGATCCGGTCGCGATGCTGGGCCCGATCCTGGCCTCCAGGGGCGTGTTGGCCGGACCTGGCTTGCAGCCACGCCAACTCGAAGATTTGGAACTGGGTTTCGCGGTCGCCGCCGCGGTGGGCCGCTATGATATCGGCCAAGCGGTGATGGTTCGCGACGGGGTGGTGGCTGCGGTCGAGGCGGTGGAAGGCACCGACGCGGCCATCGCGCGAGCGGCGGCTCTATGCGGTGCCGGATTGGTGGTGGTCAAAAGCGCCAAACCCGGCCAGGACCTGCGCTTCGATCGCCCTGCGATTGGGCCTCAGACTATCGAGCGCCTGCATCAGGTAAAGGCTGCAGTCTTGGGAATTCAAGCCGGGGTAGCGATGATCCTGCAACGGGAGGAGACCTTGGCCTTGGCGCAGAGGCTGGGAGTCGCGGTGTACGGCCATGGCCAAGCTTAACGCGGCGGTGATCGGGGCTGGGCGCCTGGGCACGCTGCATGCAGCCAAATACGAGGCTTTGGAGCAGGTCCGTCTGCGCTACATCGTTGATATCGATCTGCCTCGTGCCCAAGCTTTGGCCGCCTCCAGCGGAGCCGAGGCGTTGACGGATTATCGCTTGCTCCAGGGGCGGGTGGATTTGGCTAGCGTAGCGACTCCGACCCTCAGCCACGCCGAGATCGCTGGCTTCCTGCTTAACTCCCAGATCAACGTCCTGCTGGAAAAGCCGATGACCGCCACCTTGGAGCAGGCGCGCACGTTGGCGGCACTGGCGGCGCGCAGCTCCGCCCTCCTGCAGGTCGGTCATCTGGAGCGCTTCAACCCAGCAGTCCTGCGCTTGCCGCCCATCCTGGCCCATCCACGTTATATCGAATGCCATCGCTTGGCGCCCTTTACCGAGCGTGGCACCGATGTGGATGTGGTCTTCGACCTGATGGTGCACGATCTGGATTTGATCCTCAGTCTGGCCCAAGCGCCGGTCGTCGCGGTGGAGGCGCTGGGGGTGGCGGTGCTGACTGACCGTATCGACGTTGCCAATGCGCGGCTGCGTTTTGGAGACGGCATGATCGCCAACGTTAATACCAGCCGGGTGGCGCCACGGCGCGAGCGTAAAATTCGCTTCTTCCAGCCCGACGCCTACATTTCGTTGGACTACGAGGCTCGCAAGCTGCAAATCTACCGCAAGCAGGCCCCGGCGCCGGGAGCCGCTTATCCCACCATCTCGGCTGAATTGATCGATCTGCATGCGGGCGATCCACTGGCCGAAGAGATTGGCGAATTCGTCACTGCGGTCATCGAGCGCAGCGCCCCACGGGTGGGTGCGCAAGAGGGGTTGCGGGTGATCGAGCTGTGTCAGTGGGTCAGTTCGCAGATAGCGGCCGGCCAACCTTGAGCGACAGGCGCGGCGGCGGCGGCGCTGGGGCATAACCGGCGATGTCTGTTAAACTCGACGATAGCGTGGGAGCGGGGGCGCACAGCGCCCGCCGGTCGATTATGATAGTTGCCGGCGAGGCCTCGGGTGATTTGCATGGGGCCGACCTAGCCCGCGAGCTGCGCGCCCGTCTGCCTGACTACGACCTGTACGGAATCGCGGGCGAGCGGATGGTCGCGGCGGGGGTGCGGCCGCTATTTCGCAGCGAACAGATCGCGGCGTTGGGGCTGACCGAGTTGGCAGCCACGATCGGACGCACTTTACGGGCCTGGCGCGCCCTGCGTCTGCGCTTGCGTAGCCAACCGCCCAACCTGCTCATTCTGATCGATTTCGCCGAGTTCAATCTTCACTTGGCGCGTAGCGCGCGGCGCGCCGGCGTGCCCGTACTGTATTATATAATCCCACAGGTGTGGGCCTGGCGCCGGGGCCGGGTGCGCAAGTTGATCGAGCGCGCCGACCGCCTGGCGGTGGTTTTTCCCTTCGAAGCTGAGCTTTTTGCCGCCGCCAGCCAGCGCGTGTTCTTTGTCGGCCATCCGCTGTTGGATCGGGTACGACCGCAAGGCTCGCGCCAGGAGACGCTGGCCCGCCACGGATTACCGCCGCAGAGCAAGCTGCTCGCTCTGCTACCGGGCAGCAGGCCAAGCGAAGTGCGCTACTTGTTGCCGCCGATGTTAGCGGCCGCACGCATTTTGCAAGTAAGCCACGGCCTGCAGGTTTGCTTGGCACTGGCCCCCGGGTTGGATCTGGAGTCGATGGCCGGCGCGTTGAGGCTGGATTTGAGCGGGATATATATAATCCGCGCCGACACGTATAGTGTGGTGGCAGCCAGCGAACTGGCGTTGGTGGCCTCTGGCACCGCGACTTTGGAAACCGCATTGTTAGAATGCCCGATGGTGATTGCCTATCGAGTGGCTCCTGTGACCTACGCCGTAGCCCGCCTGCTGGTAACCGGGGTCGAGCATATCGGGATGCCCAACATCCTGGCCGGCGAGCAGGTGGTTCCCGAGCTGATTCAGCGCCAGGTCAGCGGTCGTGATTTGGCCGCGGCCGCGGCTCCTTTACTGGAGGCTTCGCGGCGTGCCGCTACCGTCGCGCGCCTGCGCCAGCTTCGCCCGATGCTGGGTGCTCCGGGTGCGGCGCGGCGGGTGGCGGCGTTGGCGGCGGAGATGCTGACGTGACCCCGCTTTCCAACCAGGCCTATCGTCGCCTGCTGCGCTATCTGCGCCCCTACGTGTTCCCTTACGTGGCCCTGGCGGTGGCAACGATGCTCACCCTGAGTGCCACCAACGGGGCGGTGCCATTTCTGGCCAAGAACTTTATCAATCAACTCGCCAAGCTGAGAAATCTCAGTCAACTCCATTTATTGTCGCTGGAGCTGCTGGCGCTGTTCGTGATTCGGGCGGTGGCGAATTTCGGCAACAATTATTTGACCGAATACATCGGGCAAAAGGTGGTGCTCGATCTGCGCGCGCAGCTTCATCGTCGATTGCAGCAGATGTCGCTGGCGTTTTTCAACCGCACCCCGACTGGAGTCCTGATGACACGGATCTTGTCGGATATCACTTTGGTGGCGGGCGCTACCACCGACGGGATTTTTTCCCTGATTGGCGACACCGCGACACTGCTCGCGCTGCTAGGTGCGGCGATTTATATCGATTGGTCGCTGGCCCTGATCGCGGCGGTGGTCTTTCCGGCCGCGGTGCTGCCGCTGACCCAGTTCAGCAAGCGGATGCGCAAAATGTCGCGTCGCTCGCAGCAGCAGTTGGGCGGTTTGGCGGCTTTGCTCCAGGAAACCATCCAGGGCAACCGGGTGGTCAAAGCCTTCGGCATGGAAGATTACGAGTGCCGGCGCTTCGAGAGCGAATCGCGCCGCCTGTTCCGGATCTACATGCGGGTGAGCGCGATCAAGGCCTTTTCCACCCCGATGATCGAAGTGATGGCGGCGGTCGGCGTGGTCGCAGTGCTGTGGTTCGGCGCCGTCTCGGTGCTCAATGGCAGCCGCACGCCGGGCTCCTTCGGCGCCTTTTTCGCGGCAATGCTTTTGGTGTACGAGCCTTTCAAACGGCTGACCCGTACCAACAATTCCATTCAACAAGGCATCGCCGCCGCCGAGCGAGTCTTCGAGGTGCTCGACGAGCCAAGCGAGGTGGCCGAGGACGCCAACCCTGTGCCGCTACCACCCGGGCCCCATTCGATCGCGCTAGAGCAGGTGGGCTTTCGCTATGCCGAACAATGGACGCTGCGTCAGATCGATCTGGTGCTGCGCCCGGGCTCGATCGTGGCGCTGGTGGGGATGAGCGGCGGAGGGAAATCAACACTGGCCGACTTGATTTTGCGCTTTTATGACCCACAGGAAGGGCGAGTGACGCTAAACGGAGTGGACATCCGCCGCCTGCGAATCGCTGATTTGCGCGGACAAATCGGGCTGGTGACTCAGCATACGTTTTTATTCAACGACACCGTGCGCGCCAACATCGCCTACGGCAACATCGGCCAGAACCACGAGGCGTTGGTCGAGGCGGCGCGAATGGCCAACGCGCACAACTTCATCAGCCGTCTGCCCAAGGGCTACGACACTGTAATCGGTGAAATGGGGGTGCGGCTGTCGGGGGGCGAGCGCCAGCGCATCGCGATTGCGCGTGCCCTGCTCAAGAACGCTCCGATCCTGGTTTTGGATGAAGCCACTTCGGCCTTGGATTCGGAATCCGAGCGCCTGGTGCAGGAAGCGCTGGATCGACTGATGGAGAATCGCACGACCCTGGTGATTGCCCATCGCTTGTCCACCGTGCGGCGGGCGGATCAAATAGTGGTCATCACTCGCGGACGCATCACCGAGTCCGGCAGCCACGCAGAGCTGATGGCCTTGGGCGGGGAGTATCGCAGCCTTTACGATCTGCAATTGCACGCCTTGGAAACTGATCCCAGCAGCCAGGTGGCTTGAATGAAGCCGGCGGCCGCTGCGTCGAACACGATGGCGGTGAGGCTGTACAATCTACTCTGGCGGCCGGCACGCCCCTTGGCCTTGTTGGCCAGCGGCGCGCGCGCGCCGGCCGCACGTCGCCAGCGGCTGGGGCTGGTGCCATCCCCACCCGCTGATCCTCGGCGAGTGTGGCTGCATGCCGCCTCGGTGGGCGAGGTCGAAGCGGTACGGCCAATCGCGCTGGGCTTGCTGGAGCGCGCGGCGCCGCTCAGTCTCATCGTCACGTGCATGACTCGTGCCGGATGCGAGGCCGCGGCGCGACGCATCCCGCAAGCCCGAGCCTGTTGGTTAGCTCCGCTGGACCATCCACGATGCGTGCGTAATTTTCTCGAGGCGGTCAAGCCCAGCTTGCTGGTGATATGCGAAAGAGAGCTTTGGCCAAACTATTTCTTCCAGGCCAGCGCAACCGGCGCGCGTATCGCTCTGATCAACGGCCGTCTGTCGGAGCGCTCGCTGCGGCGCTACCGGCTGGCATGTTCGCTTTGGCAATCTGCCGTGCGCTGCGCCGATTTGCTGATGATGCAGACCGAGGAAGACGCCGAACGCCTACGTGGGTTAGGCGCCCCCCCCGACCGTCTGGTGGTTACGGGCAATACCAAATTCACCGCCTGCGCCGAGATGGAGGTGGACCCTGCCTTGGGCAACTTTTGCCGTCCCCCGCTGATAGTGGCCGGTTCCACCGCGCCGGGCGAAGAGCAGGTCATGGTCGAGGTGTTAGTGAGCTTGCGCCGTGCCACGCCGGCTTTGCGCTTGGTCCTGGCGCCGCGCCATCTGGAACGGACGGTCGAAATCGCCGACTTGCTGACGGCGGCGGGACTGAGTTATGTGACTGCCAGTCATCTCAAGCAAGGTGCACAGGTCGGCCAGGACGTGTGCGTGATGCTGCTCGATACTCTGGGTGACTTGCGCGCGCTTTATTCGCTGGCTCAGGTTGCCTTCATCGGCGGCAGCCTGTTCAAGGGACGTGGCGGCCAGAATCCGGGCGAGGCAGCCAACGCGGGGGTACCTGTCCTGATCGGTCCCTTTCACAACAATCAGCACGTTATAGTCAAGGCCCTAGTGGATGCTGGCGGCGCGGCGGTGGTAGCTAACGCCGTGACGATGAGCTGTGTGGTGGCACGACTGCTGCGGGACGAAGCCATGCGCCGGCGATGGGGCGATAATGCGCGCACGGCCTATCTAGAGCTGTGTGGGGGTGCCGAGCGCACCTTGGCCCAATTGCTTGGCTTGTTGGAGAACGCGTGAAGCTCGGCCAGGGAGCTCGCCTGCAAGCGCTGTGGAACAGCTCATTGCGCGCGCCGGCGGCGGCGCTGTGGGCTGGACTGGTGCCCTTGTCGTTGGCCTACGGTGGCGCGATGACACTGCGAGCGGGGTTTTGGCGGCTGTTCCAGCGTAAATGTGCCGGCGTGCGCGTGGTCAGTATCGGCAATTTGACCGTGGGCGGTAACGGTAAAACTCCTTTTACGTTGTATCTGGCCCGTCTTTTACAGCGAGGCGGCCTGCGCACCGCCATCGTCAGCCGCGGCTTCGGCGGGACCCGCGGAGGCGGTTCCGCTGTTCTGGTCGCCGACGGCGGTCGGTGTTTTTTGAGCGCCCGCGAGGCCGGGGACGAGGCCGTGATGATGGCGCGGACCTTCGCCGGGCCTATCGCGATCGCCAAGCGGCGCGCGGAGGCAATTGCGCTGCTGTGCCAGCGTGGGCCGCTTGACGTAGTAGTGCTCGACGACGCCTTTCAGCATTTACGGTTGGCCCGCGACCTCAATTTGCTCCTGATTGGCGGCCAGCATGGCTTGGGCAATGGCTGGGTGCTGCCCGCCGGTCCGCTGCGCGAGCGGATGGGCGCCGCGGCGCGAGCCGACGCGGTGGTCGTACTCAGCTTCGACCACGCTAGCGATCCGCCGCTGACCGCCCGCCAGCAGGCGGTGCTCAGCCGCAACCCAATCCTGCGCGCCAGCTTGTGGCCTCGCGCGCTGGTTTATCCTGAGGCCGAACGCTGGCGCGAAGAACCGGCGGGCAGCCTGGCCAATCGCCGGGTGCTGGCCTTGAGCGCGGTGGCCGACGCGCGCAATTTTTACGCGATGCTGCGGGCGATCGATGCCGACTTGGTAGGTGTGTTGGAATATCCTGACCATCACAGCTATAGCGCGGCCGACTGGCGTGAGATCCATCGCGCCGCCGCCAATGCCGACTTAGTGGTGACCACCGAAAAGGATCTGGTTAAGCTAGAACGCTTCCCCTTCGCGCGCAGCGAATTGGCCGCGCTACGGCTGGAGATTACGATGGGAAAGGACGAAGAGCGCCTGCTCGCGCTGGTTATGAACGAGTCCACTCGCAAGCTGGTACCAAGGTTGGCAGAGGAGAGATAAGAATGGCGATAAATCAGGAACTTCTGGACATTTTGGCCTGTCCCAAATGCAAAGGGCCGGTCAAAATCACCGCGGCTCAAGATGGGCTGGCGTGCGAAGCCTGTAAGCTGCTCTACCCAATCAAGTCCGACATCCCCATCATGCTGGTGGAAGAGGCCAAGGCGCTCGGCTAGCGCCAGGGCAGGTGTTACCGCCACGGGATGAACCTAGCTGCCAACGAGCCAACCCGTGCAGCGATCGCGCCGCGCGCGTTAGTGGTTCAGAGCGGCTTTATCGGCGATGTGGTGCTGGCCGCCTGCCTATTTGCTCCGCTCAGGCAGGCCGGCTTCGAGGTTTTTCCCCTGGTCAAGCCCGCCGCCCTCCCGCTTTTGCGCCATCATCCCGATGTGGCGCGCGTGGTCGTCGATGACAAGCGCGGCGCCCATCGCGGATGGCGTGGCCTGCTGGAGGTCGCCGCGGGGTTGCGCCGAATGGGCTTTGCGCTGGCCCTGGCGCCCCATCGATCGCATCGAACTTCGCTGCTGCTGTGGCTGGCAGGGATTTCAAGTAGAATCGGCTTCGCCAGCGCGCCTCTGTCCTTTTTGCTGACCCAGCGCGTGGAGGTCGCCCCGAGCGACCATCAAATCATCCGTAACTTAAGTTTGCTGGCCGCCGCCGGTATTGAGCCCGGCCCGCCACGGCTTTCCCTGCGTATGAGCGAGGCGGCGCGGGCGCAAGCTCAGAGTCTGATTGGCGATCGGGCCCGCCCGCTGATCGGGATCGCGCCGGGCTCGGCTTGGCCGACCAAGCGCTGGCCGGCGGAAGGCTTCGCGGCGGTCGTAGCCGCACTGGCTGCGGCCTATCCGCGGGCCGGCTTCGTGGTGCTAGGCGAGCAGGCGGACCGCGAGGCGGCGGCGACCATTGGCGCGGCTGCGGCGCAAGTGGTGGATTTGACCGGCCGGACCTCGCTCGAGGTGTGGGCCGGGCTGATCGAGCGGCTGGACCTGCTAATCAGCAACGACAGCGCGCCGGTCCACGTCGCGGCGGCCTATGGGGTGCCCACGGTGGCGATTTTTCTGGCTACCCATCCCAGCTTTGGCTTTGGCCCGTTGCTACAGCCGTATCGGATCGCGCAGGCCAGCCTGAATTGTCGCCCGTGCACGCCTCATGGCGGAGCGCGCTGCCCGCTGGGTCATTTCAATTGCGCTCACCATCTCACTCCGATCGCGGTCGCGAGCGCGGCGCTGGAGTTACTGGGCGGGCCAGCGTGAGCTGGCAGGAATGCGGTGAGCAGCGTGCGGAACTATCTTGCCGCGCAGGGGTTCGTGCCGATTAGCGCCGCGGGCTGGCGGATCTACCTGGCGCCGATTTTGATTCCCCATCAGCGCAACTTCGTTCAGGCGCTGGCAACTACGGCCAGCGGCCTGGCGCCTGGGGCTGGAAACCGGCGCGGCGCATTACCGCTGCGGCTGGAAGGCCTACCGCCGATGTATTTACGCCACAATCGGCGCGGCGGCCTGATGGCGCGGTTGATCGACGACGTCTATGTGGGCCTGCGGCCTCGTCCCTGGCGAGAGCTGGAGATAAGCCTGAGGGCGCGCGAGCGGGGTGTCGCGGTAGTTGAACCGCTGGCCGCGGCTCTCACCTGGCTCGGACCGGGGCTTTATCGCGGCTGGTTAGTGACGCGCGCGCTGGCCGGCGTGACATTATGGCAATGGTTGGGTCAGGAAGCGGATTCGCCTCGGCGAGCGCGCGCCCTGCTGGGCGCGCGAACCGCAATCGAGCGTGCTCAGTGGGCCGGCCTCTTTCATCCAGACCTTAATTTGCAGAATCTGATGGTCGAGGAAACGCAGAGTGAGTTTTCATTCACCTTGCTAGACCTGGATAAGGCAAGACTGTACGACGCACCGCTTGGAGCGAGCAGGCAAGCCGCGGTCTGGCGGCGGGTGGCGCGTTCGGCGCGCAAGCTGGAGCAGGCCGGTGGCATGCGAGCGGCGGAAATCGCGATACTGCTGGGTAAGTCCGCCCGATAGTCGGCGCTAGCCGGCGTGAGACGGTTGTGGGGCGTGCCAGCGGCCATAGCGGCGGCGAAAGGAGCCGCGTAGGAAGACCGCCATTGCGAGTCCGAAAAAAACGAAGCCGGCAGTTGCCACGCCCCGCCATCCCATCATCACCCACGCGTTGGCGGCAGTCAGCGTGCCGACCGCGCCGCCGCAAAAATACGACACCATGTAAACCGTATTGAGTCGGCTACGCGCATGGGGCAGCAGCGCATAAATGGTTGTCAGGTTGGAGACGTGGTTGGATTGTGCGGCCAGGTCGAGCAGGACCACTCCCACTATTAGCCCCAGCAGATGGTGCCCCAGAAAGCCCAGGACCAGCCAAGACAACAACCCAAGCGACAGGCCAAAGGCGGTAGTGATGCGCGGACTGCGGCGATCGGCTAGGCGTCCTACCGCGGGCGCGATGGAAGCGCCGGCTGCGCCGGCCAGGCCGAACAAGCCGGCCTTGGCGGCGCCGTAATGGTAGGGCGATTGGCCGACGAAAAAGACCAGGGTTGACCAGAAGCCGGCCACCGAAGCGAAACAGAATGCGCCGATCATCGCGGTCTCGCGCAATTGGGGCTGCTCGCGAATCAGATGGCCCAGGGAGCGCACCAGTTCGCCATAGCGAATTTTCTGAGTGGGGAAGCCCTGGGGCAGCAGGAAACGCAGGAGCAGGGTAATAACGGCCATGACCGCGGCCGCGGTCCAGTACATCGTGCGCCAGCCGAAATGGCCTCCAATCAGGCCCGAGACCGAGCGCGACAGCAGGATCCCGATCAGTAAGCCGCTGGTAACGAAGCCCACCACCTGGCCCCGTTCCTGGGGTGCGGCCAAGGTCGCTGCGAAAGGCAAAACGACCTGCACTACCGCGGCAAAGGCCCCGATCAGCAGCGAGGCCACATACAAAGTAGCCGCGTTGGGCGAAAGCGCGGCTACTACCAGGGTCACGTTGACCGCCATCAGCAGCGTGATGATTAGCCGGCGGCGCTCCAGCATGTCGCCCAGCGGCACGAACCAGAACAGGCCGATGGCATAGCCTATCTGCGACATCATCGCGATCGCGCTGGCATGGCGCGCATTCAGATGGAAGGTACGTCCGATGTCAGCCAGCAGGGGTTGGCAGTAGTACAGATTGGCCACCGCCGAGGCGGTGGCCAATGCCATTATGAAAATCAGGCTGCGCTTGAGTCGCGCAGGCGCGGCCGAAGCCACCACCGGACTGACGGATGCCATCGAGCAGTCCGCTATAGGATCATGGGAGTTGGCGCAATACGGGGGCGGCGGATGAGATCGGCGACAAGCGGTGATTTAGGCGGCCGCGGGCGAAGATCAACAGCGCCAGGGAGAACAACATTACGCCGGTGCCACACACTCCCGTCCAACCCACTAGGCTCCAGGCGTTGGCGCCTGCCATCGTGCCCAGCGAGCCGCCGAAGAAGTAGCTGACCATGTAGATGGTGGCGATACGGTTGCGGGCCTCGGGCTTGAGTGCGTAGACCCGAGTCTGGTTGGAGACATGGTTGGAGTGGACTCCGATGTCCAGAATAATCACGCCCACGATCAGCCCCAGCAGATGGTGGCCGAACAAGGCCAGGAACAGATAGGCCGACAAGCCGATCATCAGAGCTACGCCGGTGGTTAAAATCGGGCTGCGCCGGTCCGCGATCCGGCCCACCACCGGCACCAGCAGCGCGCCGGGGATTCCGCCCAGGGCGAGCAGGCCCGCCGCGCGCGGTCCGTAATGATAGGGGGGATGAGAGACGAAAAAGGCGATGATGCCCCATAGGCATTGCAGCCCAGCGAAGCCCAAGGCGCCCAGCAGGGCTGATTCGCGCAGGTCCGGCAGCTCCGCCAGTACCCCCTTGAGGGAGCCCATCAACTGGCTGTAACGCAGCCGCTGCGCGGGCGGGCTAAGTGGCAGCAGCCGGGTCAGCGCGAGCGCGATGGCGGCGTTGAGCAGCGCCGCCAGCCAGTACATCGCGCGCCAGCCCCAGGCGCCGCCGATAAACCCCGACAGGATGCGCGCGGCCAAGATTCCGAGGAACATCACGCAGTTGACGATCCCTACCACTTCGCCTCGCTCCTCGGGGGCGGCCAGCGCCGCCGACAGCGGCACTACGACCTGCACCACCGAGGCGCTGATGCCCAGGAGCAGCGAACTGGCGTAGAGCATTGGCGCGCTGGGAGCGATCGCGATGCCGGCCAGGAATAATGCGCAGGCACCGAGCAGGATGGTGATCAGCCGGCGTCGCTCCACAATATCGCCCAGCGGCACGAACAGCGCCAGCCCGAGGGCATATCCCAGCTCGGCCATGGTCGGCATGATGCTGGCTTGGCGCACGCTCAAATGAAGCGTGCGAGCGATGCCAGCCAGCAGCGGCTGACCCCAATAAAGGTTGGCGATCGCGGTGGCGGCGCCGATCGCCAGGACCAGGACCAGGCGGCGGCTGAGCCGAGAGTGGGGCGAGGCGTCTCGCGCCGGGTTGTGCGCCGCTTCCATGCGTGTTTAGTGCGTGGCGTCAGAATACCCGTCGAGCGAGTCGGCGCAAGCCCACCAGAGGTTGCTTTGACTACTTAGCAAATCCCTAACCCGGTATTCGCGCGCGCCGCAGGGCTGGGGTGAAGACTCGCACACTCCGCAATAACGCTTAAAAGGGCGATGGCCGCGGTGCGCGAGAAGCATCGTCGGTTGCGCGGGCGCCTCAATTGATGGTACCCCAAATCCTGCAATTTCAAGCTAGCAGGAGATGACCGAATGCTTACGCTCTATTTCGCGCCGGGTGCTTGTTCGATGGCCTCACATATTGCGTTGGAAGAGGCGGGAGCGACTTTCGAGGGATATAAGATGGGGCGCGGCGAGCAGGGGAGCGAATGGTACCGCAAAGAGGTCAATCCCCGTGGCCAAGTTCCTGCGCTGCGGATTGACGGCACCATCTTGACCGAAAACTTCGCCATTTTGTGCTACGTCGCCAAGTTGTTTCCGGCTGCGCGGTTGCTGCCCGATGAGCCCCTTGCTTGTGCACAGACACTGTCCGTCATGGCCTGGATGTCCAACACGGTTCATCCCGCCTTCTCACGCATCGTGCGCAGCGAGCGCTACGCGGGTGAAGATCCCGCGGCCCAGACGGGCGTACGCGAAACTGCCCGTAAGAGCTTTTGGCAGCTCTGCCAGGAGATCGACGCGCGCCTGGCCGGCAAGAGCTGGGTGATGGGCGAGCAATTCACCTTGGCCGACCCCTACGCATTGGTCTTTTACGGCTGGTGCCTGCGCGCCGAGCTCCCGGCCCGGGAGCTGACCAATTATACCTCTTTCAAGGACAGGATGGTGGCGCGGCCGGCCGTGCGCCGGGTCTTGGAGCGCGAGCAAAGCCCGCTGCTGGGCTAAGCCCGCCTCTGCCTTTGGCTTATTTCAGATGCTGCTTGAAGAAGGTGACCATCTTGGGCCACAGCTCGAAGGAAGCCTTCTCGCGATACATCTCGGGTCGATGGTCGGCGAAGAAGGCATGACCGCAGCCGGCGAAGGTCTCCATCGTAACCAGCCCAAGCTTGCCTGCTGCCTCCAGCTTCTGGCGCAACTCGGCGCTATGGGCCGGAGAGGGATTCTGATCCTCGGCGCCAAAGACCGCATAGACCGGAATCTTGAGTTGGCCGACTAAATCAACCACCGCGGTCGGATGCAGGGGGCTGTTGTCGCCGGTTATGAAGCCGGCCCAGCAAGCGATCGCCGCATCGACCTTTGAGCTGCTGCAGGCCCATAGCAGCGAATTGCGGCCGCCCATGCAAAAGCCCACGCATCCCACTTTGCCGCTGCAATAGGGCAGAGCGCGGAGCAGGTCGGCGCCGTGGTCGAGATCGGCCACGGTCAGGCGGTCTTCCAACAGGCCGCCGCGGCCTCGAATTTTACTTTCGTCGGGCGATAGGTCTAGACGTGCAAAACCATCGGGTACCAGAACTACGAAGCCTACATTGGCAAAGCGGCGGGCAACGTCACGGGCGTGGTCGCTCAGGCCGAAAACGTCGTGACAGATAATAATCGCAGGATGGGGTCCGTCCTCGCGCGGGCGCGCGAGATAAGCGCTCAGGCGCGTTCCTTCGCTGCGATAGCTGATATCGAGGGTGGACAATCGCTCGGGGTGTTCGACCTGGCCTGCTACTGCCATGGTGGCTGTCTCCTTGAAAGCTAAAGCCGTAGGCCTGGGCCGTCGCCTGTAGGCCGGCCAGAGGCTGTAGGCTTGGCGCCCAATTTAGCTGCGAGGGCACAAAAAGCAACTGCGCCGAGCCGGCGGTTAGCGGGCACCAGGTGGCATAGCATGCTCGACTCAAGTATGGCGCGCGCAGATACTGAGCAGGCAGGCTAAACTGGTGCCCTCCGCGGCCGCGCACGGATGGGAGTGGATGGCGCCGTTATACGGGGCGAGGGAAGTTCGGCGCGGCGCCGAAGAAAGACCAATCAAGCGAGTCAGCATGAAGGGTTTCTCATCCGGGGCGCGACAGCCCGCCGGCGCGGGCCCGATCGAGGGCGTGGGCGGTGCGTATGGCCGGCGCCCGCCGCGAGAGTTCGTGGTTCCGATGATCGTCGGCTGCGCGCTGTTCATGGAAAATCTCGACTCCACCGTCATCACGACCGCCTTACCCGTGATGGCGCATTCGCTGCATCAGAACGCGATCGCGCTCAACCTCGCGATTACCTCCTATTTGCTGAGCTTGGCGGTCTTCATTCCGGTAAGCGGCTGGGTTGCCGATCGCTTTGGGGCGCGCAACGTCTTTCGCCTGGCCATTGTCATTTTTACCTTTGGCTCGATGTTGTGCGGGGTTTCCCACTCGCTCTTGCAATTGGTCGGCGCCCGCATCCTACAAGGCATGGGCGGCTCGATGATGGTGCCGGTGGGACGGTTGGTGGTACTGCGTAGCGTCGATCGGCGCGGTCTGGTCCAGGCCATGTCCTATCTCACCGTGCCCGCGATTCTGGGCCCGGTGATCGGCCCGCTACTAGGCGGATTCATCGTAACCTACTACTCCTGGCGCTGGATCTTCTTCATGAACGTGCCGATCTGCTTGGTCGGGATCGTGCTGGTCTCGCTTTTTATCCCGGTGATCCAGGCCGACGCCGTCCCGCCCCTGGATCTGCCCGGCTTCGCGCTGACCGGAATCGGCTTGGCGGGAGTGGTCTTCGGCCTGGAAACGGTGGGGCGCGGGATGCTGCCCACCGGAGTGGTAGTAAGCGCGCTGGTGATTGGAGTGATCAGCCTGCTGCTTTATTGGCGTCACGCCCATCGCGCGGTCAATCCGATTTTGAATTTGAAGTTGCTCGATATTCGGACCTTTTCGATTGCCACCGTGGGCGGTGGCATGATCTATCGTATGGGGATCGGCGCGTTGCCCTTTTTGCTGGCGATGCAACTGCAGCTCGGCTTTGGGCTGAGCCCCTTTAAATCTGGCCTGCTCACCTTTGCCAGTGCGGCCGGTTCCTTCCTCATGAAGTTCACCGTGCACCATTTCGTGCGCATTTTCGGCTTTCGCAAGGTCCTGATCGGCAACGGCTTCATCACCGCGGCTTCGGTCGCGGTTTGTGCCTTGTTCACCCATGCAACTCCTCACCTGGTAATCGGCAGCGTGCTGTTGGTGGGTGGCTTTTTTCGGTCGCTGCAGTACACTAGCCTCAATTCGCTAGCGTATGCCGACGTCCCTTCGCGCCTTATCAGCAACGCTTCCACCGCAGCCAGCATGGCGCAGCAGCTCGCGATGAGTTTCGGGATTACCTTTGCCGCGCTGATCCTACACACCTGCCTGGTACTGCATCGGGAAACGGTGGTCAGTGCGCGTGATTTCATTCCGGCCTATCTGCTGACCGCGGTGATATCACTCTTCGCGCTGCTCTATTTCGCACGCCTGGAGCCCTCCGCCGGATCGGAGCTAAGCGGCCATCAGGTCGTCGACCACTCGCCCGATGAGGAGCGAACTTCGGTAAGCGGCCTGCTGGCTACCCGCAATCTGGAAAGCTGAGTCGCCTGTCGCAGCCCGCTTGGCTGGTGACGAGATGCCGCGCTGCCGTTTGCGGGTTGTCGCGCCAGCGACTAGCGTGAGGCGGGACAGCGTGCCTCAAGCGCTTGTCGCC
>DATGLK010000019.1 GCA_035294265.1 Candidatus Binataceae bacterium | reverse complement strand
CAACCTCCCGCGCCTGCTCGGCGCCAATCACCCGCAAGGCCTCGCGCGCGGCTGCCTGCTCACTTTGTTTCTTGCTCGCGCCTTCGCCCGTGCCCAACTCGCGCTCGCCGATTCTGATGCGGGTCTGAAAGCGCTTGGCATGATCGGGACCGCTTTCCTGGATGACTTCGTACACCGGATGGGCGTGGAAATGGCGATGGGCCGCCTCTTGCAGTTCGGTTTTGTAATCGCGCTCGGCGCTGGGACCGCCGATCTCGTCGGCGAACAGCCGTTCGACCACGCGCTGCGCCTCGGGCAAGCCGCTATCGCGATAGATGGCACCGATGACCGCTTCGAAACCTGCCGCCAAAATCGAGATTTTCTGCCGCCCGCCGCTTTTCTCCTCGCCCTTGCCCAATTGCAGGCTGCGCGCCAAGCCAATGGCCTCGGCCTTGCTCGCCAGCGTGCGGGCATTGACTATCGAAGCGCGCTGGCGCGAGAGCAGGCCCTCGTTGCCCTCGGGAAAATGGCGCATCAGCAGATCGGCGATTGCCAAATCGAGTACCGCGTCACCCAGAAACTCCAGCCGCTCGTAGTGCTGATCGGTGCCTTCGGCCGCGCTGGGATGGGTTAGCGCGACTCGCAGCAACTCTATTTGTCGGAAGCGGTAGCCCAGGATCCGCTCCAACTCGGCCGACCAATGCGGCGCTTGGGCCGACCCCGCGCCCTCTTCATCCTGGGCAGTGCGACGCCAGCCTCCCCACAAGCGTCGCGCCGTCACTAGCGGTTGTTTCCACCTCGATCTCATGGTTCTTGAATTCGTCGGTCCCCCGCACCAAGACTTTAATGTAGTTGCGGCTGTAACCGCGCAACATCCCGCTGCTCGGCTCGCGCGCCTCCTCAATCAATACCGCCAGTCGCTCCCCCATGAAGCGGGCCGCGAACTCCCGCCGCCGTTGCTCGCCCAACTCGCGCAAAATTTCGGCCCGCCGTGTAATATCCGCCGGCGCCACCTGCCCGGCCAGCTTTGCCGCAGTCGTGCCGGACCTCAATGAATAGGGAAATACATGGAAGTAGGCCAGCGGTAAATCGCGCACAAAGCTCAAGTAACGGTCAAAATGTTGCGCGCTCTCACCGGGAAAACCCGCGATCAGGTCCGTTCCGATCGCCGCCGCGGGCATCCGCTCCATAATTCGTTCCACCAGCCCCCGAAACTCATCGCGCCGATAGCGCCGGCGCATCCATGTCAGCACCTCGTCTTCTCCCGCCTGCAGCGGAAGATGAAAATGGGGACAGAACGGGTCACCGGCGGCCACCAAGTCGATGATCGGATCGCTCAGCTCTTCGGGGTCAATCGAACTCAGACGCAGGCGTCGGATCGGGCTGCGCTGCGCGATCATCTCAAGTAATACTTGAAGAGTGCTCGGCGGACTCAGATCGCGACCGTAACCGCCCAGATGGACCCCACTTAGGATCACTTCCTTGAAGCCCTCGCGATGGAGCTGCTCCAACACCTCCAGGACCCGCCGCGGCGGCACGCTGCGCGAAGTTCCACGCGACGTGGGCACGATACAAAAGCTGCAAAACTGATCGCATCCCTCCTGCAGCTTCAAGTAGGCGCGGGTCTGGCCCGCCGGCACCACCGCGCCAATCTCCAGCGCCGGCCGGCTCTTGCGCAGATTGCTCACCATCACCCGCGCCGCCGCGCCGCCGCGCGCCGCCGCGACCAGATCGTCAAGCCGATTGAGTCCGACCACCGCATCGACTTCGGTCAGCGCAGCCAGCGAGGCCGGATTGGCCTGGGCCATGCACCCGGTCATGATCACGCGGGCATTGGGATTGCGCCGGCGCGCGCGCCGCGCCAAACGGCGGCTTTCCACGTCGGCGCGATCGGTCACGGTACAGGTGTTGACGATATAGACGTCGGCCGGCTGATCGAAGTCGGCCTGCTCCATGCCGGCGGCGCCCAGGCGATGCTCGATCACGGCGCTGTCGTACTGGTTGACCTTGCAGCCCAAGGTGGCGATCGCAAAACGCATCCTAAACCTGAGCCTCCAGCGCGCCTTCGATAATTCCCCCGCCCAGCACTTCCTCGCCGCGATAGAAGACGCAGGCCTGCCCGGGCGTGACCGCGGGACCAGGCTTATCGAAGCGCACCTCAGCGCACCCCCCCGCGATCAGCGCCAAGCTGGCAGGAAGCGGCGGATGGCGGTAACGAATGCGTACCTGGATCGGATGGCGCTCGCCATCGCATGAGCGAGGGTTAACCAGGCTGACGCGCTCGGCGCGCAAGCCGGCCGCCGTCAGCGCCGCGCGCGGTGCCGCGATCACCCGCCCATCCTCGGGCCGAATCTCCTGCACGTACAGCGGCTCGCGCGCGGCTATTCCCAGACCGCGCCGCTGCCCCACGGTAAAGCGATGGATTCCGTCGTGGCGCGCCAGCACCCGCCCCGCGCGATCGGTTATCTCCCCGGGCCGAATTTGTCCCGGTGCGGCCCGATCCTTCACCAGGCGGGCATAATCATTATCGGGCACAAAGCAGATCTCCTGGCTTTCGGGCTTGTCGGCGTTGACCAAGCCCAATTCAGCCGCGCGCCGGCGCACCGCGGACTTGGTCATCGCGCCGATCGGAAACAGCGTGCGGGCGAGCTGCGCCTGACCCAAGGTGAAAAGAAAGTAGGACTGATCCTTGGCCTGATCCAGCGCCCGCAGCAAACGATAGCCGCCGCCGGGATCGCGCTCGATCCGGGCATAATGACCGGTGGCGACGAAATCTGCGCCCAGCGCGCGCGCGCGGCTCCACAGCCGATCGAACTTGATGTCGCGATTGCACAGCAGACAGGGATTAGGGGTGCGGCCGCCCAGATAGGCACCGACAAACGGCTCGATCACCCGTTGGTTGAATTCAGCGCGCAAATCGACCACGTAAAAGGGAAAGCCCATGCGCTGGGCGACTCGGCGCGCGTCCTCGAAATCCTCGTAGCCGCAGCAGGCGTTGCGCCGCGCCGGCTCGCCCCCATCCGCCGCCAACCGCATCGCGATCCCGATGACTTCGTAGCCCTGCTCGGCCAGCATCGCCGCCGCCACCGAGCTGTCCACCCCGCCCGACATCGCGACCACCACGCGCGGTTTCATGATGCCAGCGCCTCCGCGCTTTCGCCGGCCGCGACCTGGCGCCACACTCGCGGGATAATCGCGGCGGCTTCGGTCAGCTCGCGGGCGGTCGTGGTATAGCCCAGGCTGATGCGCAACGAGCTACGCGCGGCGGCCTCGCTGCGCCCCATCGCGAGCAGCACGTGGGAGGGCTCGACCGCGCCCGCCGCGCACGCCGAACCAATCGAGACTTCGACTCCGGCCAGATCCAGGGCGATCAGCAAGGTCTCGCCGCGCACCGAGGGAAAAGTAAAGTTTAGGGTGTTTACCAGGCCGCCGGTCGCCGGATGGTTGGCGCGCAGGCCGGGAATCGCGCTCATCAGGTGCTGGGTGAAATCGGCGGCCATCGGCGCCAGCCGCGCCGCCTCGGCGGCCCATTCCTGGGCCACCATCCGCGCCGCGATCCCGAAGCCGGCCGCGCCTATCAGATTGGGCGTTCCCGCGCGCAGGCCATGCTCCTGGGCGCCAGACCACAGCCATGGCCGAATCCGCTCGCGCTGGCGCACGAACAGGGCGCCGCTTCCCGCAGGTCCGCCCAGCTTGTGGGCGCTGAGCGAAAGCAGGTCGCATTGCAGCTCCGCGACGTTCAGCGCCATCTTGCCGGCCGCCGCCACCGCATCGAGATGGAACAGCGCGCCAGCCCGATGGGCCGCGTCGGCCAGCCCGCTCAGATCCTGAATCGTGCCGACCTCGGCGTTGGCCAAGCCGACGCTGAGAATTGCGCAATCGCGATCGATCTGCGCGGCGAGCGCGGCGGGATCGACTCGCCCCTGGCGGTCGGGCGCCACGATTCGCACCTGGGCGCCATGCTCCCTCAGATGCTCCAGCGGATGGAGGATCGATGAATGCTCGATAGCGGTGGTGACGATCGCGCGGCGCGCGGGATCGGTGTCGAGAGCGCCGAGGATTGCCAGATGGTTGGCCTCGGTGCCGCCGGAGGTAAAGACGATCGCGGTGGGCTTGGCGCCGATTAAATCAGCGACGGCGGTCCGGGCCTCTTCGAGCACGGCGCGTGCGGCCTGGCCCGCGCGATGGACCGAGGCGGGGTTGGCCCAAGGGAAGTCCGCCAACGCGGCGAGCGCCGCGCGCACCTGCGGGCGCATCGGAGAGCCCGCGTTATGGTCGAGATAGATCGCCATCGGTTATCAGCCGCAACGAGTCGGCGCGGCCCCAGTCGCCGCGCCCTCCGGCAGCGATAGACAGCCGTTGCTTATCTGCCGCGTCGGTGGTCCAAGCAGTTTAGCTGACGCACGCCCTCGCCGCGAGGGCGCGCTCCGCGCCGGGCAAGGTAGGGGATCCGCACGCCGAGCCGTCATCCCAAGCCTGTTTTTCCATCATTCCGTCGCGCGTTTGTTCCACCTTTTCTTTCCTTTCATTCTCGCGCGTGGCTGCCGCGCAAGGAATCCCGCATCTGCTCTCTGCCAGCCACTCACGTCCTCGGTCCCGAGTTCGCGACGCTCTCGCCAGCCGACAACAGCCCAGTCATCCCAACCGCCCCGCCTCGTCATCCTGAACGCAGTGAAGGATCTCGCGAGGTCCGCCTCGCGTCCATCAGCCGCGCCGGAGCGGCGGGCCGAGTGGCGGAGAAAACGACCGCTTCTGGTTACCACCCTCCGCTCCCTTTGCGCTATAGGGACTATCAGAACGAATGGATGAGGGTTATTTGAGCCTATCGATAACCTCGTCCCGAAAGTTCGGGTTCTCCCGAAGCTTCGGGTTCGGCAAATGCACTTCGACAAATTCTTTAAGATCGCCACTGGAAACGAACCGTTCGCCTACCAACGGAAGTTCGCCGAAGCCGCTGCGATAAGGCAGCTCGTCGATGTCCCTACCAGCTTGGGTAAAACCGCGATGGCCGTCGTCGCTTGGCTGTGGCGGCGTTTCGCCGCCGAGGAACCGCTCAAGGCCAGCACGCCACGACGGCTGGCATACTGCCTGCCGATGAGAGTGCTCGTCGAGCAGACGGCCAAAAATGCGGGCTTCTGGATCGACAACCTAAAGTCAGCGCACGTCCTCGCCGGTGAGGGGCCGGCCGTCCATGTCCTGATGGGCGGAGAGGACGAAGAGGATTGGGATCTCGCCCCCGAGCGCGAAACGATTCTCGTCGGCACCCAGGACATGCTGCTGTCGCGCGCGCTTAACCGCGGTTACGCGGCCAGCCGAGCGCGCTGGCCAGTACAGTTCGGGTTACTCCACACCGACTGCCTGTGGATTTTCGACGAAATCCAACTGATGGGTGCGGGCCTCGCAACTACCACCCAGCTTGAGGGCTTTCGGCACCTTGTCGGGTCTAAAGATGGGCACCGCAGCCAGAGTGTTTGGATGTCGGCGACCCTGGACAAGCGTTGGTTAAAAACTGTGGACTTCCAACCGCTTCTGGAAAGCCTATCAGAGCTGCGTTTTGATGCCGACGCCGAAATAGCCGCACTAGCTCCGGCCAGCGGGGCTCGGTCCGCGCTGGAGCGCCGCTTGAACGCCCACAAGCCACTGCAAGCCGCGAAAACCGTCGTTGGCGAGACCGAAAACCTGGCCCGCGAAGTCCTCGCAGAGCACAAGGCCGGCACGCGAACGATAGTGGTTATCAACACCGTCCGGCGCGCTCGTGAGCTTTACAAGGCATTAAAAGCGAAAGTCGGCGAGCCGGTCGTCAAGAAGGGGAAAAAATCGACGCCCGCAATGGGCAAGGCCTCCTTGCCGCTGCCCGAAATCGTATTGCTTCATTCGCGCTTTCGACCGCCAGACCGCGTCGCCCAAGTAGATCGCGCGCTGGATAACGTCGCTTCCGACAGTCCCGGAACGATAATTGTGAGCACGCAGGTAATCGAGGCCGGCGTGGACATCAGCGCGGCAACGCTGTTTACGGAGCTGGCTCCGTGGGCTTCGCTCGTTCAGCGCTTCGGCCGATGCAACCGCCGTGGAGAGGATCACGCGCAAGTGTACTGGATGGATCTGCCCAAGGGCGAACTCGAGGCCGCGAAAGTGACGGCGCCCTATGAGCCACAAGCACTGTGCGATGCAGCGAAGCAGCTCAGAGCACTGACCGACATAGGGCTCAAATCGTTGCCCGCGGTTAGCCTGCCCTTCGAACATTCTCAGGTCATACGGCGTAACGACCTAATCGATCTTTTCGACACCACGCCAGATCTGGCCGGCAACGACGTAGACATCGATCGCTTCATCCGTGAGGTGGAGGACAGCGACGTCCGGGTGTTCTGGCGTCGATGGGACCAGAGGCAAGCCCCTCCGCCCGATCAGCCAAGGCCCCGGCGCGACGAACTCTGCCCCGCGCCTATTGGCGAGTTCCGTGGCTTTTTCAAGGAGCGCAACAAAAGCCGTCCCGGTATGGTTTGGCGCTGGAATTTCCTCGATGCCAAATGGGAGTCGGCCGGTGAGAGCGGGCTGTTTCCGGGGCAAGTATTCATGGTGCATGCCGACGCCGGCGGTTACTCTGCAGAGCTGGGTTGGGATCCGGAAAGCGACCATGCTGTTGAGTGCCCCAGCAACGGCAGGGTCGCCCCGGAAGTTCCCGACGCTAACGACGACGACCGTCCTTCGCGGATCGAGGTCTGGCAAACCATCGGCGAACACGTCGAAGAGGTCTGCTCCGAGTTGGAAACCATCCTGACCGCGCTTCCCTTCTCCGAAGGCGAAGCCGAAGCCGCGCGCCTAGCTGCACGCTGGCACGACCGGGGTAAGGCGCATCGCGTCTTCCAGGATGCGCTGCCCGAGGGCGCGCCAGAAGTGCGCCGGTTCTGGGCAAAAGCCAAGGGTAAGTGGAGGCGATACGGGCGGCCCCATTTTCGCCACGAACTCGCCTCCGCCCTGGCGATTCTCGACCCGACTAATCCGAGGATCCCCGACCACGTCCGCGACCTCGCCGCCTATCTCGCGGCGGCCCATCACGGCAAGGTTCGTCTTTCTATTCGCTCGCTGCCCGGCGAGTCGTTGCCACAGCCAAGAAGTAACGGCAACGGCAGGGAGCGGCGCTTTGCCCGCGGCATCTGGGACGGCGACGAGCTTCCGGAAACTGACTTGGGCGGAGGAGTCAGCGCGCCAGCCGTCTCCCTGTCGCTGGAACCAATGGAGCTGGGGCTCTGTGTCGAGCAGCCCTTTGCCAGCACGCCGTCATGGGCTGAACGGATGCTCGCTTTGCGCGACAGGCTCGGCCCATTCCGCCTCGCCTACCTGGAGGCAATCGTGCGCGCGGCGGACATGCGCGCCAGTAAAAAGGCCGAACAGCGTGCCGCGCAAGCGCCCCAGGGGAAGCCCGCCAATGCCTGACCGCGAACGCTTTGACATCGAGATCCCCGGCTGTACTCCGCAACCCTTGATGGCATATCTCAAGGCGCTGGGGATCCTCCGCCTTGTCAGCGAGCAAAAGGATGGCGAGGCTCGCGCGTGGTGGGAAAATGACCTTTTTTGGCTGAGCTCCAGCCTGGATCGGGCGGCGCTGGTCAATTTTTTTCTCGAAGAGTACCAACCGACGCCAATCCTCGCACCCTGGGGAGCGAGATCTGGATTTTACCCTGGAGCGTCAGAGACGTCGGCACGCAAGGCTTTGGAGGCGGTGGTGCAGAACACTGAGACCAGGCTTGCACGGTTTCGCGAGGGTATAGCGAGCGTGCGCACGCTGCTCGACCGACTCGCTCTATCAGGAAAAGCAAGCAACGAAGACAAGCTGGAGCTGCTACGGCAGTGCCGCAGCAACCTGCCCGAGAGTGTCATCGCATGGCTCGACGCTTGCGCGCTCGATACCCCGCCGTTCCCGCCGCTACTGGGCACCGGTGGCAACGAAGGCAGCGGCAGTTACGTGTCGGGCTTTACGCAGCAGGTCGTTAACTGCGTTATACGGCGCGCGAGCGACGATGCGCTTTACACCAGCCTGTTCGTGACCCAAAGGCGCGGGGTTTTAACATCGCAGACGCCCGGTCACTTTTCGCCAGCCGCTGCGGGTGGTCCCAACGCAACGCAAGGACTAGAAGGCGGCAGCAATACCAATCCCTGGGACTACATACTTTGCCTTGAGGGTGCCTGCCTCTGGGCAAGCGCTGTCACTCGCCGTCTCGGTGCCTCCCGGGGCGGGATGGCGTCGTTTCCATTTACGGTCGCCATCTCCGGCTCAGGGTCCGCGTCCCTGGCGCTGAAGGATCGCATCAAGCCCAAACAGGCCAAGCGCAGCGGGGCCGAGATGTGGCTGCCGATGTGGGAGCGTCGACTCTCCCTTGGGGAGATCTCCCTTCTCCTTTCGGAGGGTCGAGCCTCACTGGGCCGCCGGAGTGCCATAACCGGCATCGATCTTGCTCGCGCGGCCAGCACCCTTGGAGTGGACCGAGGCATAAAGCGTTTTATCCGAACCGGCTTTCTGATGCGCAACGGGCAGTCGTTCCTGTCGATTCCCCTCGGTGCCTTCGAGGTAACCGAGCGGCCGTCAGCGAGTCTATTACAAGAGATAGATACCTGGTTGGACCGCTTCCGACGCGCTAGCGCTGACAAGAAGGCGCCGCCCAGGTTTGTCTCCGCGCTTAGCCGCATCGAGTCGGCCATTTTCGAGTTCTGCAAGCACGGCGGCGCACCGCTCTTCCAGGAGGTGCTGGTCTCGGTCGGCAATGTGGAGCGAGAGCTGGCCAATGGCGGTCGTTTCAGGGACGAGCACAGGCTGGCGCCTCTTGGCCCGCTCTCCGATGCGTGGATTGAGGCCTCGAACGACAGTTCGCCAGAGTTCGCTATCGCTCGCGCGGTAGCCTCCATCTACGATCGGGAGAGCAAAATTGGACCGCTGCGCGCTAATCTCGAACCGATCGATTGGAAGAAGCGGTCTCCGAACTGGGCCGAGAGCGATACCGCCACCGCTTGGAATGCCGCCAACCCGATAGCCAATCTTCTCAGCGTCCTGGAACGGCGCTTGATGGACGGCGAACGCGCCAGTTGCGAGCATCTGCCGCTCTCCTTTCGCGCCGCAACGCCGCTTGACGCGATTAGCGCATTTATTTCAGGGGCCGTGGATGACGCACGGATCGAAGAGCTGTTGTGGGGACTGATGCTGGTGTCGGGCACGAACCAGGCAGCGCCCCACCCCCAGAGCGCTTCGGATATTCCACGGGCCTATGCGCTGCTGAAACTGCTCTTCCTACCAGGCCCACTTGAGATTTACCGTGATGCCAAGGGCAATCCCGCCGTGCGCCTGCAGCTCAACCAACAGGGCGGCGCCATCAGCATCAGGGCCGAGCCGTCGATCGTGCAACTGCTTAGAGCCAATCGGCTGGGCGAGGCCTGCGTGGTCGCGATGCGCCGGTTGCGCGCCACAGGCCTGTCGCCGATGCCGATGCCGATCCGCGGGCGGCGCGCCAGGGACCGCGATTGGCTGGAGCTTGATCGCCTCGGCGGTGACGGGCTTGACTCTCGGCGCTTGGCCGCCGCGCTGCTGTTTCCCGTTGACAACGGCGCCGTAAACCAGCTCTTCCGCTTGGTCATATCCATCGGCGATCTGGACCGCGATCAGGCCGGGAACAGCCCCAACCCTTAGGAGGAACCATCGCCATGTCGGTCGCTCACAAAACGCTTGCCACTGCTCCACGGCTCTTGATGCAGGCCGAGCTGAAGCCTCTGCAGGGCAACCGCTTCCAGCCCACCGGCTTCGCCGATCTGGGCCCCGCGCGCTATACCCTACCTGATGGCACCGAGATGCTGCTGGTCGAATCCGTGCAGTCTGTGGCTAATCGCATGGAGCTGGCCTGCTGGGACGGAGGCAGCGACGACTTGATCGCGGAGCTGCGAGGCCTGCCCTACATTCAGGTGCGCTCGGGCGACCGCCTTTTTACCAACTCGGTGCTCGAAGCCCACCGAATCAACTCGCCGTACATCTTGGAGGGGCAGGACAAAACCGTCTTCGAAAAGCTGAAGCAAGGCGCGGCGGGCCTGGAAAGCGGCCCGGTTAATCTCAAGGCGCTGGCGGAACTGGTTTTTAGGTATGATCCGGGGTCGGTCATTCACGGGGTATTTCTGGCCAAGAAGGAGCTGGCGGGAGGGCGACTCCGGCTCCCGAGAATCCTGAGCGGCTTTATCGAAGCATCCCAGGTCAGAGTCGCCGAGAGCGGCGGCGTTAAGAACGATCGAGTTGACCCCTCGGGCGATACCAGGCAGGGCTTTGGAAATGTTCCTTTTCATCGTACGGAATTCACCGCCCGGAAAATCACGGCGTTCTTCAATCTCGACCTCGCGCTGCTTCGCGGCTATGCGCTGCCAGGGGAGGCAACCGAGCTTCTGATCGCTCTGTCCCTGTTCAAAGTGCGCCGCTTCCTATACACCGGCCTACGCCTGCGCACAGCGTGCGATCTGCAAGTCACCGGAGAACTGGAAGTCACTCGCCCCGAACATTTCGCGATTCCAGCCGAGGACGAGCTACTCAAGGAATGCACCGAGCTGATCAGCAGTTGCAAGAAACACTTTGCCGATCCTCCGGTTACACCGGTCGAATGGAAACCGGCGAAAAAACCTGCCGCCAAGTCCGCGGATGAGAACGAGCCACAAGAAGCGGACCAGGAATAATGCTATCCGTATCAATAAGGTTCTTAGCCGGTCGGTATCACGGCACGCCATGGGGCCGACACGTGAACGAGGGCGCGGTTGAATGGCCACCCTCGCCGTGGCGTGTCCTGCGGGCTTTGGTCGCGGCCTGGAAACGAACACTGCCCGGACTTCCGCAATCCCGGGTCGAGCCAATACTCCGTCTCCTTGCTGAGCCGCCGCAATTTGTTCTTCCCCCCGCCTCCACCGGCCATACCCGCCACTTCATGCCGTGGTTTAAGAAAGGCCCGGACGACCGCACGATGGTGTTCGATACATTTGTCGCGCTTCCGCGCGAGGCGCCTGTGCTGATCGACTGGCCGACCGCCGCGCTCGACTCGGATCAAACCGAGGCGCTATCAGCAATCCTCGGCAACCTCAACACCTTCGGCCGGGCGGAATCCTGGTGCGAAGCGCGATTGGAAAGTTACGGACACATCCCCGGCGGATTCATCTGCGCGCCCCTACGCGGTAGCTTGCCTGCCGGCCATGAAATCGTCCGCCTGCTTTGCGCGGATCCGTCCGGAGCCTTCGATGACGGCCACGTGGTTACTACCCAAAGCGTGACCGTCGGCCGCGGAAAGAACAGGACCACGACGGAAACGCGCTCCAGCATTTACGACCCAGCCTGGAATCTGTGCATGGAGACGTTGCAGCTGCATCAGGAGCGCTGGTCTGATCCTCCCGGCTCCCTCTGGATTAGCTACGCCCGTCCCACGGACTGCTTCAGGCGCGAGCCGGCCCGGCGCCGCGCCGCGCCTGCCCCCTACATCCAGATCGCACGCTACGCCATCGACTCGACGGTGCTCCCGCTTGTCACTGAGACTCTGCCCGTCGCCGAAGCGGCGCGGCGCGCGCTGATGGGCACTTTCGGTCGGTTGACCGAAAGAGGCGGCATCCGCGGCCGGTCCGCGACATTCTCCGGAAAAAATGAGAGCGGTGAACCGCTGGATGGTCACTCCCACGCCTACTACCTTCCAACCGACGAGGACCACGACGGCCGCCTTGACCATTTGACGATCTACGCCGCGCGCGGTTTTGACCACAAGGAGCAGATGGCGCTCAATCGCTTGGCTCAATTGCACACCGGGCGCGATAGCGAGGCGAGCTTTCCGCTGCGCGTTCTCCTTCTTGGTCTGGCGTCGGCGCGGGAGTATGCTCCGGCCCCGCTCGGACCTGCGCGCGAGTGGATCGGTGTCACGCCCTATGTCGCCACGCGCTACGCCAAAACCCGGGGAACAGAGCGGATCGACTTGCGATCCGCATCCGACCGGACGGCTTTTCTTCAGGAAGACTTGCGGGCTCAGCTTGCCACCCTTCGCCCGGAGCTGGACGCGGCCGATGTGGTTATCGAGCCCGCGTCTGATGAAAATGGCGTCTTCAAAATCGCGGATCGCTGGCGGCCTATCGAGTTTCGCCGGTCGCGTCTGAAGGCTGGTGACGACGGCGCACGGCGGCTGGCTGGCGCCTTCAAGATAACTTTTGTCACACCGGTACCCGGTCCGCTCGCCCTCGGCTATAATAGTCATTTCGGAATGGGGCTCTTCATGCCCAGGCCGGACCGCGACATCCGAGTTCCCCAAGAATAGTCATGCGCAACTCGTACCTGGTATGCTACGACATCTGCGACGACAAGCGGCTGCGCAAGGTCTTCCAAACCATGCGCGACTTCGGCGACCATCTGCAGTATTCCATCTTCGAATGCCAGTTCTCACCCACCGACCTGGTGCGATGCCGCCACGCGCTCAGCGAGATCATCGACCATCGCCGCGACCAGGTGCTGTTCGTCGATCTGGGGCCCGTCCAGGGACGCGGTGAGCGCGTTATCGCCGCCTTGGGCCGCGCCTATGTCCCCTTCGACAGCCCCTGTATCGTAATCGATAACGAGCGGGACACCTGATCCCCGATGGCCGCCGAACCTGCCCGCCGCCCGTCCCTCTCCCCTCTCTCCTCACGCCCGCGCGCCCCGCGCGAACTGCCCGAGTACCTGCCCGCGCGGATGCTCAACGAATTCGTCTATTGCCCGCGCCTGTTCTTTTACGAATGGGTCGAGGGAACCTTTGCTCCCAGCGAGGATACCCTGGCCGGTAAGCTGCGCCACGAAAAGCTCGAGACCAGGGAGGACCCGCTGCCGCCTCCGGGCCTGGCCGAGCCCATCCATTCGCGCTCCGTGATGCTCGCCAGCCAGACCCATCGGCTCATCGCGCGCCTCGACCTGCTCGAGGGCGACGGCAACGCCGTGACCCCGGTGGACTACAAAAAAGGCCGCCCGCGCGAAGAGCCCGACGGTCCCGCGGCCTGGCCCGCCGACCGCGTTCAGATCGGCGCGCAAGCGCTCATCCTGCGTGACAACGGCTATCGATGCGAGGAGGCGATCGTCTATTACGACGAGACCAGACAGCGCGTGCGGCTCCCGGTCGACGCCGCGCTGGTCGAGGAAACCCTGGCCGCACTGCACGGCGCAATCGAGCTGGCTGAGCGCGGCCCGCTCCCGCCACCGCTGGTGGACAGCCCCAAATGTCCGCGCTGCTCGCTGGTGGGGATTTGCCTGCCCGACGAAACCGCGAGTTGGGCCCACGCCACCGCCGACGAAGCCGGTCCGCAGCTCTCGCTATTCGAGCCCGTCGAGCCGGTCACTATCGCGAATGCGCAACCGCTGCGCCGCCTGGTTCCGGCGCGCGACGATTTGCGCCCGCTGTACGTCAGCGGCTACGGCCTGACGATGGGCAAAAGCGGCGAGGTCCTGCAGATCCGCGATCGCGCCAAGGGAGTCCAGGAAGTGCGCATCGGGGAGCTGTCGCAGGTCAATCTGATCGGCAACATCACCTTGACCGGTGCCGCGGTGCAGGGCTTGTGCGAAGCCGAAAAACCCATCGCCTATTTCTCCAGCGGGGGCTGGTTCTACGGCCTGACCCAGGGGCTGGGACTAAAGAACGTCTTTCTGCGCCAGCGCCAGTTCGCGCTTGCCGCCCAGCCACTTTTCTGCCTGGACATCGCGCGCCGCGTGACGGTGACCAAGATCCGCAATCAGCGCACGATGCTGCGGCGCAATCATCTCGAGCCGCCGGCGCTCGCCCTGACCCTGCTGCGCCGATGCGCCCAGGCGGCTGCCGCGGCACCCGACCTGCCTGCACTGTTGGGAATCGAAGGCACCGCGGCACGCCATTACTTCGGCGCTTTCAGCGGCATGATCAAGGTGGAGGACGAGCAGGCTGCTCCCTTCGGCTTCGATTTCAACCATCGCAACCGCCGCCCGCCGCGCGATCGGGTCAACGCCCTGCTCTCCTTCGCCTACAGCCTGTTGACCAAGGATCTGACCATCGTATGCCATGCGGTGGGCTTCGATCCATTTATCGGCTTCTTCCATCAGCTCCGTTTCGGCCGCCCGGCCCTGGCCCTCGATTTGCTCGAAGAATTTCGGCCGCTAATCGCTGATTCGGCGGTCCTGTCCGCGATCAACACCGGGATGGTGGACGCGGGCGATTTCATCGAGGTCGGCCCAGCGGTGGCGCTCACACCTAGGGGACGCAAGGCCTTTCTGCGCGCCTACGAGCAGCGCATGGATACCCTCGTCACCCATCCGCTATTCGGCTACCGGGTCAACTACCGCCGCGTGTTGGAGATGCAGGCGCGTCTGCTGGCCCGGGTAATCGAGGGTGAGGTAGGCACGTATCAAGGTTTCGAGACCCGCTGATGGCTGCTGCGAGCGGTGCAGTGACGGGATTTGCGCCGGGGGCGCTCGAAGCGCTAAAAGCTATGATAATCGTAGATCTTTTCGAGCGCTCCGCCGAGGGACGGGATTGTGGAGCAAGGCCGGAAGGGATCGCTCGCAAAGCTGGCGATTGCTCTTTGAAAATTCTAGAGTTTGAGGCGAACCTATTCCGCACTCGAATGAGTGCGGCCCCATTGAAGCAACCTTGTCCGGCATATCCTGCAACTTCATTTAAAACGAATATTCCGCACTCGAATGAGTGCGGCCCCATTGAAGCCTTAAATTTTTAGGCGGAAGTTAAGCACCGCCGAACATATTCCGCACTCGAATGAGTGCGGCCCCATTGAAGCCCTGATCCGCGTCGAACACCGTCATGAACGGAGTCGCTATTCCGCACTCGAATGAGTGCGGCCCCATTGAAGCCCAGACTGCGGCAAGGCTCTCGATGCGAGCGCGGGGCGTATTCCGCACTCGAATGAGTGCGGCCCCATTGAAGCGTCCCTGCCGTGCAGGCCGCGCGCGCGCAACTCATTGTATTCCGCACTCGAATGAGTGCGGCCCCATTGAAGCACCTTCAATGCGGGCGTGGCTGGCTTAGGTGCAGGCAGTATTCCGCACTCGAATGAGTGCGGCCCCATTGAAGCCCGCCACTACCCGGAGATGCCGCCGGGCCGCCTCCCGCGATATTCCGCACTCGAATGAGTGCGGCCCCATTGAAGCGGATCTCGAAACCAACGTGCGTCGGTCCGTCGTATTTATATTCCGCACTCGAATGAGTGCGGCCCCATTGAAGCATAAGGCACACGCGCGCAACGCCTTGGCGCGCGTATCTATTCCGCACTCGAATGAGTGCGGCCCCATTGAAGCATCCAGTTGCCGATCTTCCAGGCAGGCGGGATGGGCACGTATTCCGCACTCGAATGAGTGCGGCCCCATTGAAGCCTGTTAAAAGCCAGCGATTCAACGAACGATGCTTTTATATTCCGCACTCGAATGAGTGCGGCCCCATTGAAGCTATCGTCCATCTTCCGCAAATTGAATTGCCTTATCATATTCCGCACTCGAATGAGTGCGGCCCCATTGAAGCTTAGGGGAGCCCCCCGTTCCTCCCACCGTTGTCACCGTATTCCGCACTCGAATGAGTGCGGCCCCATTGAAGCCCACAAATAGCAACCGCTACGCGGCGATGATTACCAATATTCCGCACTCGAATGAGTGCGGCCCCATTGAAGCCACCCCACCCACCCCGCGCGGGCGCGTTCCCAATCCGTATTCCGCACTCGAATGAGTGCGGCCCCATTGAAGCTGCCCCAGTTGAAGCCCC